>JAUWHU010000600.1 GCA_030605705.1 Thermoflexia bacterium
GTCCTCGAAATAGAGCCATTCGTTCAGGTAGCTCCGGGTGTACGGTGCTTGCACGGAGAAGGAGCGCATCCCCAGCAATACCGCATCTCCCCGCGTCTTCACTCGGAACGACCACTTGTTCTCCTCCAGGTGATCCGTCCAGTCGCCTTTCAGGCGCAGGCGCACGGGGATGGTCTCGCCCTGGAAACGGATCTGCGCGCGCACCCAATCGTCATCGTCTTGCAGCAGGATATCCTTTTGCAGGGCCTCCTCGCGCTGCGCCGCCATCGTCTGAAACTCCGCAAAGCCGATGTCGAAGTACAATGTCGGCAGGTCGTTCGTCACCGTGACCTCTTCGACGGTCTTCTGCGCCTCCGCGCGGAGCGGCGCGATCAGAGTGGCGATCCACGCCTGGCCCGTTTTAACATACCAGAACCCCAATCCCCCCGCCAGGATCATCCCCACCAACACCGCCAGCGCGAATTGTCTTAACCCACGCCATGATATCACCCAGCGCTGCGTCTCGCCCCAGAAGCCACTCTCACCGCTTGAACGTGTGCGTCGTATCCGCATCCCGCAGCTAACTCCCAGGCATGTTGTTCTGATCCACGAAGCTGAAAGTACACTCGGGGACTTTGTGCCGTAAGTCATCCATCAACTGCGCCAACATCTGTTGATCCCGGCAATCCAAGAAATATGTCATCTGTAACGTCTGGTTATGACGGTCCAAGCGCCGCATGTCCACCGAGTCGGCGTGCTGGGACAGGATCTCGTTCACCACCTCGAACGTCGCCGACGTCTTTTCCTCCCCTTCCGGCACCCGCAGGTTCAGGTACAGGTTCCGCCGTTGCAGACGTGGCGCGAACAGCCGCGACGCGATCAGCAGCAGCAAGATGAATCCCACCGCCACCAGCGTGGCGATGCGCTGATCCGCCCCCATTCCCAGGCCGATGGCGATCGCCAGAAACAGGTAGAGCAACTCCTCAGGGTCCTTGATCGCGGTGCGAAAGCGCACAATGGACAACGCCCCCACCAATCCCAGCGACAAGGCCAGCGAAGCCTTCACCACCGAAATCACCAACAGCGTGACCAGTGTCAGGAATGGCAGCAGCCGGGCGAATTTCACGCGATTGGAGAGCGCCTCCCCGAAACGCGCGTAGTAAACGGCCACCACAACCGACAAGACAAAAGCCAACAACAGATTCAACATCAATGCGCCCGTGGAAAGCGGCTCCGGATTTATCAGCAAATCTCCCATAACATCCTCCTAACCTGGACAAGCCAGAACCAAAAAAGGAAATTCACCACAGAGGCACAGAGAACACAGAGAAGGACAGAAAAAACTCTGCGCCCTCCGCGTCTCTGCGTTGAATTTCTTGTTCTTCATGCCAGGATTTGATTGTTAAGACACTAAAAAATTGAGATACTAGACCTCTCCTGTTGTAGACCTCCGAGGTTTACGCAATGGTCCCCTTTTGAAAGGTTCTGGTGATACACAGATCGCTTTCCGGGTCAGATTACCGTCAAAACCTCGGAGGTCTGATACTTACAAATTATAGTTGTTCTGTGCGTCCCTCTCGACGCAGCTGTTCCACCAACTCACGTACCCGCTCAGATTGGCTCCGCGAGGTGACCAAGAGAGCGTCGGGCGTATCCACCACGATCAAATCCTGCACGCCGATGATCGCAACTAATCGCTCCGCCTGGGAGAGGACCATGGTATTGGTGGTGGCAATCCTCAGCACGTCGCCCGAAATGACGTTCCCCTCCCCATCCGGCTCGCGCAGCTCCATCACCGATGACCAGGCGCCCACGTCGGACCAGCCCAGGTCCACCGGGATGACGGCGACTCGCTCCGCCTTCTCCATGATACCATAGTCTATCGTCTCCTTGTGCAGAGCCGGCCACAGGTCAGCTAATGTCTTCCCGTAGGCGGGAGTCCCCAGCACGGCCTCCAACGCGATCAAGGTCTCGTGCAATTCCGGTATCCACTGCCGGATCTCGGCCAGGAGGCGCTCAACCTGCCAGATGAACATACCGCTATTCCAGGCATAAGTTCCCGCGCCGAGGAAGCGCAGCGCCGTCTCTGAATCAGGCTTTTCGGTGAAACGTTCCACGTGGAAAACGGGGAACCCGTCCATCTTGCCCAATCCGGTCCCCTGACCAATGTACCCGTAGCCGGTCGCCGGGAAGGTCGGTTCGATGCCCAACGTGACGAGATACCCCTGCTCGGCCACCTTCCGGGCCACGGATAACACCACGCGAAAGGTCTCGGTGTGGCGGATGTAGTGATCCGCCGTGAGTACCGCCATCACGGCATCTGGGTCGCGGGCACGCAGATGCAACGCCGCCAGGCCGATGCAGGGCGCGGTGCCCCGCCCTAATGGCTCCACGATGAAGTTCTCCCGTGGCAGTTCTGGAACCTGTTCCGCCAACGCCGCTACTTGATCTGCAGCTGTGACGACCAGGACGCGCTCCGGCGGCAACAGCGGCAACAGCCGGTCAACCGCCAATTGAAACATACTGCGGTCGCCCAGCAGGTTCAACACTTGTTTGGGGTGCTTCTGGCGGCTCAAGGGCCACAGGCGCGTCCCCCCACCGCCGGCCATGATCACAGCGTATAAATGTTCGTTCACGAGCTCTCCTTCAAAATGGCAAATCGAGAATGGGAGAATGGTGAATCCAGAATCGAGAATCTTGAATTGGTTGGCGAACCGTTTCATGAGTCTACTGAAAAAACCAGGAAATTTACCACAGAGAGCACAGAGAGTTTAAACTTGACCTTGAAAAAATTAACTTTTTGATGTGTAAAGTGGAATTTTCTTAAACCAAACAGCAAATTCTCTCCATCTTCTCCGTTTATGGGCACTGCCTGCCCATACTACGCTCTGTGTCTCTGTGGTGAGAATGACCTTTTTTCAGGGGAGCCTTTCATGGATTCTTAATTCCTCACTCCTCACTCCTGATTCGCTTACTCGCCCGAGGTGGGAGCAATCTCGTACTCCGGGCCGGATTCCCGCGCGAGCACGTACTGCAACGGCCCGACCTGGCGTACCATCCCCTTGAGCTCCATCATCACCAATGTACTGCTGACCGCTTCTACGGGGAGGTGTGCCCCTCGGGAGAGCATGTCCACGTGGCATGGATCGCAGGAAAGTTGAGCCAGCAAAGCTGCCTCGGTAGCGTTGGTGGGAAGTATCTCGCGCGCCACCTGCCTCTCCGCCAATTGATCCAGGTGCAGCGTCTCCAGGATATCACGCACTTCCGTCACCACCGCCGCGCCGTCGCGCAGGAGACGATTGCAGCCCGCCGCTGCCGGATTGAGGATGTTGCCCGGCACGGCGAAAACCTCGCGACCATGGTCGGCGGCGAAGTCGGCAGTGATAAGCGCGCCGCTGCGCAGCCCGGCCTCGATGATGAGTACGCCCAAGCTCAAACCGCTGATAATACGATTGCGCGGCGGGAAGTTCTTGCCCTCCGGGCGCGTGCCGAGAGGGTAGTCGCTTACTAACGCGCCGTGCTCCATGATCTCCGCCGCCAAGCGACGGTGCTCCGGGGGATAAACCTGGTCCACCCCGCAACCCAGCACCGCGATCGTGCGTCCGCCGGCTTCCAGCGCGGCGCGGTGTGCGATGCCGTCAATGCCACGCGCCAGGCCACTGATCACGGTGACGCCATTGCGCGCCAAATCGCCGGCCAGCTGCCGGGCGACCTCGCGCCCATTGGCCGTCGCCTTGCGGGTCCCCACGAGCGCAACAGCCCATTCATCCGCCGGCGTCAGCTCGCCCTTGACGAACAATACGGGAGGGGGGTCGGGGATTTGCTGCAGGAGCAGGGGATAAGTGGGACTTTCCCAGGTGAGCACCTGCGCCCCCGCCGCCTTGACCTTGCGCAAGACCTGTTCCAGGTCTACTTGCCGCCGTACTTGGAGCAGGTTTCGTAACGAGCGGCGATCCAGCCCCACCTCGCGTAGAGCGATCTCGGGGGCTTCCCAGGCCGTGCGTACATCGCCGAAATAGTTCAGCAACGCGCGGAGGCGCACCGGGCCAATCCCCCGCACTAAATTAAAACCAAGCCAGTAACGCAACTCTTCCATCAGCACCTGAACATCTGACGCTGAACCTTACCGTTTATGTTGCGCCTTCTCCCCCTCGGCCAGTAAGCCGGGAAGCAAGTGCACCACCATGCGCCCCGCCTCTACATCCAGACTCTGCACCACATCCCGGATTCCAGGGATGAGAATCTCGCCGCGCAGCCCATGGACAATGTAGACATCGTTAGCCCCTGGCAGGCTGAGCACCTCTATAATTTCTCCCAACACCTCACCGGCGTCTGTCACCACCTCGACGCCCGGCAGCTGGGAATGATAATACTCCCCTTCTGCTAAGGGAATAGCATCTTCCTGCGCCACTTCCACCACGGCTCCCCGCAGCTGCTCGGCAGCATCGCGGTCCTCACAGCCCTCCAATTGGAGGAG
This sequence comes from Thermoflexia bacterium, assembly GCA_030605705.1. GTDB lineage: Bacteria > Chloroflexota > Anaerolineae > B4-G1 > SLSP01 > JAUWHU01. The sequence goes on from JAUWHU010000600.1 coordinate 4,457, forward strand.
CAGCAGGTGTTGGTGGGGGCGCGCTTTTTTTAGCGCGTAGCGACGGTGCTTCGGGCCGACAAAGAGGTACTCCAGACCGGCAACCCGCTCCAGATAATCGGCGAGGACCTCTACCCGCAGCTCGCCTCGGATACCGTGGGGCCGTAGGACGCGCCCTACCACTAAGTAATGAGGCTCAGGCTGCTTTTCAGGCATTCCTGAGCCTCTGCTGCTGACACTCATAAGTTACTAAGGCCACCGTCAGATAATCTCCAGCGTCACCTTCTTGCCCATTTTGGCCCCGAGAACGCGGGACACAGAGCGCATGGCGTTGATGGTCCGCCCCTCACGCCCGATCATCCGTCCCATGTCCTCAGAGGCAACCCGTAGCTCTAAAACGAGGGAATTTTCCCCCTCAATTTCAGATACTGTGACCTCATCCGGTTTGTCCGCCAGAGCCTTAACGATGTATTCCACCAGATCCTTGACTGCAGACATTGTGATTCCTCCTTAAGGTGTGCGAAAGAGAAAGACTAAGTAATCCAGACGACGACAGAAATAGAGATTGAGAGCTTATTCGGCTGGAGATTCAGACACTGCAGGCGTTTCAGGTGTTTCGCGAATCACCGGGTTGGTCTTAGGGCTGATGGTAACCGTGACGGCATTCGCCTCCTCAACCAGGGTCTCCAGCGGCTCCCCGGCCTTCAGGCGGGCGAGACGCTCCAGCGTACCCCTCTTTTTGAACATGCGAGCCACCGCGTCGGTGGGCTGAGCGCCGACGCTCAACCAATGCAGAGCACGATCCTCTTTCACCCGCACGGTCTCCGGTTGGGTGCGCGGGTTGTAAAAGCCGATCACCTCGACGAACCGGCCATCGCGCGGGGCGCTGGCCTCGGCAACGACGATCCGGTAGCTGGGCTGCTTACGACGACCACCCCGACGCAATCTTATTTTGAGCATATTCCTCCTATCCTTCGTTTGTAGACGTTGTGTAGTTGATGAGTCCACCGTCACGCGGAAAATTCTCGCTTAGAAAAAACGCGGCAGGGACGATAGTCCCCGCATTTTCCCTTTTTTCATTCTCTTAAGCAACTTGTGCATCTGCCGGTGTTGCGACAACAGCTGGTTGATCTCCTGAACGGTGGTGCCGCTGCCCCGCGCCACGCGGCGCTTGCGGCTCCCGTTGAGAACGCGCGGGTTGCGGCGCTCCTGCGGCGTCATCGAAAGGATCATCGCCTCGACGCGCTTTAACTGCCGCTCGGCCTGAGCCTCGTCAACCTCCGCTCCCTTGAGCATCCGGTTCATCCCCGGCACCATGCCCAGGAGTTCGCCCAATGGCCCCATCTTGCGCACCTGGCGCAGCTGCTCCAGAAAATCATCCAGGTCAAACTGCCCCTGGCGCAGTTTGTGCTCCATACGGGCGGCCTGCTGCTCGTCGAAGGCGATCTCGGTCTTCTCGATCAGCGTCAGAACATCGCCCATTCCCAGAATGCGCGAAGCCATGCGGTCGGGGTGGAACAGCTCCAGTGCGCCGAGCTTCTCCCCCATCCCCAGGAACTTGATGGGCACACCGGTGACAGCGCGCATACTGATCGCCGCACCGCCACGAGCGTCACCGTCCACCTTGGTCAGGATCAACCCCGTCAGCCCCACGCGGTCGTGGAAGCCTTTGGCGATGTTGACGGCCTCTTGCCCAGTCATCGCATCGGCCACGAGCAACACCTCAACCGGATGCACTCGCTCGCGGATGGCCGCTAACTCGGCCATCATCGCGTCGTCAATTTGCAAACGGCCCGCCGTGTCTAAGATGACCACGTCCGCGCCACGCGCCTTAGCAGCCTGTACCCCACGGACACAGATGTCCGGCGGGGCCACTTTCCCGTGTTCGCTGTGGACGGGGATATCCAGCTGCCGTCCCAGCACTTCCAGCTGCGTGATCGCCGCCGGGCGGTAGGTATCCGCCGCTACCAGCACGGGGAAACGTCCCTTCCCGCGCAGATAACGAGCCAATTTCGCGCCCGTGGTCGTCTTGCCCGACCCCTGGAGGCCGACCAACATGATCACGTATGGCGCCGCCCCGGTAAATTCCAGGCGTCCCGGCGCGCCCAGGGTCTCCACGAGCTCCCCGTGGACGATTTTGACAACCTGCTGCGCCGGATTCAGAGCGCGGGAAACTTCTTCCCCGACCGCCTGCTCCCGGACACGCGCCGTGAAATCCTTGACGACTTTGTAATTGACGTCCGCTTCTAAAAGTGCCAGCCGGATTTCCCGGAGCACGGCCTTGACATCCTCTTCGCGCAGCACACCGTGCTTACCCAAACGGTTGAAGATGCCCTGCAGTTTCTCACTTAATGATTCAAACATAACGCTCCGGCTCATCCAGCCGTTTACATTCTAATGGATATTGGAGATTCGTCAAGCAAGTAGCCGATACTGCGAGTGGGCGAATGGCAAATGTGTGAATGGCGGGGGGTAACCATCACGGAAGTATGGTATAATAGAGAGAGAAATCCATGGAAACAGCAACAATAGTACAGAAAACTTATATCAAAACAGCGCTCCGTGATCAAAAAGGCGATTTTGCCTATTGGCAGACGCAATCCTACCAGGCGCGTCTGGCAACGTTAGAACAAATCCGACAAGAATATCATAGGTGGCGGTACGGTGCTGAACCAAGATTTCAAAGAGTTTATCGGATCGTTAAACGCTAACCACGTGCGCTATTTGGTTATTGGTGGTTATGCAGTGGCGCTGCACGGCCATCCGCGCTATACCAAAGACATAGACATCTGGATTGATCTGAGTCCAGAGAACGCTGCCAAGATAGTCCAGGCATTGGAGCAATTTGGCTTTGAGTCGTTACAATTACAAGCCGACGATTTTCTCACTCCAGATCAAGTCATTCAACTCGGCTATCCTCCCAATCGCATTGACATCATCACAACCCCTCCGGGGGTCGAATTTGAAAGTTGTTATGCCTCACGCATGGAAGTGGAAATCGCCGGAGTACTGGTTAAGTTTATTGACCTGGAGAACCTGAAAAAGAGTAAACGAGCAGCGGGCCGGTTACAAGACCTGGCAGATATCGAAAACTTACAATAGAGATTGAGGCTCTGGCTGCCCCACGTTCACGGCTGATAAATCCGCGTTTGACAAGGCTGCCAGCATTGCGCATGACTGCTGTTTGAACATCTCGAACCCGCTAAGTTAGGCATTCCATAGTGCGATAGAGAAGGGTCAGGGAGAGCCTCAAT
>JAUWHU010000441.1 GCA_030605705.1 Thermoflexia bacterium
CGGCGGCTCCGCGTCATCCCGTCGTGTTGATCGCCAAGAGCGCGCACGCCGCCGTCGCCAACAGCGCCGCGTTGCGTCTGGCCGGCGTCACGGCGGAGACACCTGACCCGGAACACGGCTATTTTGGGCGTCTCCCGGATGGCGCACCCGACGGGATGCTGTTCGAGTGCGCGATGGAGGTCGTGCTCGCGGCGGTTCCCGCTCCCGGCGTGGAAGAGGTGGCCGCGGCTCTGAAGGTGGCCCAAACGCGCCTTTTGGCCGTGGGCATCACCGGCGTCCACGACATGGACGCTGCCCCGGCCTTCGCGGCCTACCAGACGTTGCACCGGCGGGCTGAACTCCGCGTGCGCGTGGTCAAATACGTGTGGTTGGAAACGCTGGATGCCGTGTTGGGCGCGGGATTGCGCTCAGGGTTAGGCGATGACCGGTTGCGCTTTGGCGGTCTCAAGCTCTTCGCCGATGGCGCGTTAGGCGCGCGCACCGCCGCGCTCTTCGCGCCCTACACCGGGGAGCCGGCCAATGCCGGTGTACTCACGTTGGAACCGGAGCGGCTGCGGGAGATCGCCCGGCGCGCGGCGGAAGGCGGCATAGCTCTGGCGATCCACGCCATCGGCGACCGGGCCAATCACCTGGTGCTGGACGTGCTGGAGGAAGTGCGCCCCCTCGACCCGGCGCTGCGACACCGCATCGAACACGTGCAGTTGCTCGCGGCGGAGGACGTGCCGCGCCTGGCCCGTTTGGGCATCGTCGCCTCGATGCAACCCATCCACGCGCCGCACGACCAGGCGATGGCTGAGCGTTATTGGGGCGCGCGGACGGCCAGCGCCTACGCCTGGCGTTCGCTGCTGGACGCGGGGACGGTGCTGGCCTTTGGGTCGGATGCGCCCGTCGAGTCGTTCAATCCCTTCCTGGGGCTTTACGCTGCTGTGACGCGCCGCCACGAAGCGGATGGCTCGCCGGGGCCGGCGGGCTGGCATCCCGAACAGCGACTCGCGCTGGCGGAGGCGGTGCGCGCTTACACCTGGGGCGCGGCTTACGCCGTCGGGCTGGAGTCGCGGCTGGGGCAGCTCGCGCCGGGCTTCTTGGCTGATTTGGTAGTGCTGGATCGGGACATCTTCGCCTTGCCGCCGGAATCGCTGTTGGAGACGCGCGTGCGGCGTGTCATGGTCGGCGGGGTGTGGGAGTAGGGGCGACAATCGTCAAAAGTCACAAGTCACAAGTCAAACGTCAAACGTCAAACGTCAAAAGACTCTTTCTCAAGATTCCCCTGACGTTTGACGCATGACGTTTGTTCCCCTGCCCCTACTCCACCGTTACGCTCTTCGCCAGGTTGCGCGGCTGGTCTACGTCCGCGCCCCGACGCACGGCGATGGCGTACGCCAGCCATTGCAGCGGGATGATGTTCAACACCGGCGTCAGGAACGGCGAGATGACGGGAACTTCCAGCACGTAGTCGGCTTTGCGGCGCGCAATCTCGTCCCCTTCCTGGAGCAACGCGATCACGGTGCCGCCGCGCGCTTTCACCTGCTCTATCTGGCTGATCATTTTCTCGTAGACGTTGTCACGCGGCGCGATGGCCAGCACCGGCATTTGTTCGTCAATCAAGGCGATGGGGCCATGCTTCATCTCCCCGGCGGGATAGCCCTCGGCGTGGATGTAGGAGATTTCCTTGAGCTTGAGCGCGCCCTCCAGAGCGATGGGATAGTTCAAGCCACGTCCTAAGTAGAGAAAATGCTCCCGCTTGTAGAAAATATCGGCCAGCCGGTGGCAGCTCGCCGTTTCTTCCGCGACTCTTCCGGCCAGTTGCGGGAGCTGCGCCAAATCGTCCACAGCCTGTCGCAACCGCGCGCCGTTGAGCACGCCGCGCTTTTCCCCCAGGGTGAGCGCCAGCAGGTAGAGATCAACCAGGCTGGTGATGAAGGCTTTCGTCGAGGCGACGCCAATCTCGGGGCCGGCCCGCATCATGATGACGCCATCGGCAAGGCGTTGGGCCTGGCTGCCAAGCGCGTTCACAATCGCCCAAAGCTGCGCCCCCTGCCGGCGGCCTTCCTCCATCGCGGCTAAAGTATCCACCGTCTCGCCCGACTGGGTGATCGCCAGGAGCGCGGTGTGCGGCCCGATGAAGGGCTGGCGGTAGCGGAATTCGGAGCCGTAGTCCACCTCTACCGAAATCTGGGCGAGGTTCTCCAACATGAATTTCCCCACCAGTCCGGCGTAGTAAGAAGTGCCGCACGCCACGATGGTGATCTTCTCCAGCGCGCGCGCCTCCGCCTCGGTAAACGGTAGCGTATCTAAGTGTACCCGCGCCGTGTTGAAATCCACGCGCCCCCGGATAGTGTCCGTGATGGCCTGGGGTTGCTCGGCGATTTCTTTTTGCATGAAGTGGCGATAAGGCCCTTTCACCGCTGCGACCGGGTCCCAGGGGATGGTGTGTATCTCCGGGGCCACCGGCTCGCCCGCCAGCGTGGATATCTCTACCCCTTCCCGGCTGATGAGAGCCAGTTGCCGGTTCTCCAGGAAGATGACCCGGCGAGTGTGCTCTAAGATCGCAGGGATGTCGGAAGCGATGAAGGTTTCGCCATCTCCCAGCCCGATGACGATGCCGCCCGCGTTGCCCAGCCGGGCCACGACGATGCGGTCGGGTTCCTGCGTGCTGATGAAGACGAACGCGCTGGCCCCCTTGAGGCGCGCAAGTGTCTGGCGCACGGCTGAAGGGAGTGTAGATCCTTTCACCAACGCCGCCTCTACCAGCTGGGCCACGATCTCCGTGTCCGTCTCCGAGGCGAAGGGGACGCCCTCGGCTTCCAGCTGTTGCCGGAGGGGGACATAGTTCTCAATGATGCCGTTGTGTACCACGGCTACTAATCTCCGTTGCCCTAGATGGGGATGGGCGTTCCGCTCGGTCACGCCGCCGTGCGTGGCCCAGCGCGTATGTCCGATGCCGGTGTGTCCGCACAAGGGCGCTTCTTGCAAGCGCGCCGTGAGGCCGGCGAGTTTCCCTACCGCCCGCCGTGTCTTGATCTCACCGTTCGCGTACAACACCGCGATCCCGGCAGAGTCGTACCCGCGATATTCCAGTCGTTTGAGGCCGGCGAGGATGAGCGGTGCTGCTTCCTGCGGCCCTACGTAACCTACGATGCCACACATAATTGCTCCTTTGTTTGGGGTGGGGGTATGCTCAAAGTTTCACTACCGGACATTTTTTAGGACACGGATTCACACAGATTTACACGGATATTTTTTGTGTTCTCTCCTGACCGTGCCCGTCTGGACTGCGGTCGATAAGTTTGGGGCAGAAAGTCCCAATGAGACCGGCCACAGCTGGTTTTTTTGTCATTTGCTCATTTGTCATTTTCTTCTTTTGCCATTTGCATATTTGCGGCCTTGCCGCGTTACGAATCAGGGGATCAAATGTACCCAAGAGACCCCGGCAGCATTGACCAGGCGCTTGTCTGCCGTCCATAGATCGGTGCTCAGCGTCTTGGCCAGCGCCAGGTAAAAGCTGTCGTAAGCGGCGGCGCGTTTTAGCTGCATCGTCCAGTTGAATGCTAATTTGGTTTGGGCGTCATCGGGGGGAAATAATTGCACACCGAGTTTCTGTGCCAGGAGCAATGTTTGTTGCCCTTCAGCGCGGGTGATTTGCCCGAAATGTACCCCCTTGCACAGCGCAGATGTGATCTCGTAAAGCCACAACGTCGGAGCGCATAACACATAACCATCTCTGTGCCATTGTGTCACCAGCGTCTGACAGCTTTTTTGGCGCGGACCGGGCAATATCAAGTTGAAGGCAAAACTGGCATCAATGACCAGGTATGTGTTCATCCCGCGTCTCCAGGTCCGCCCGCGCCGCTTGCCAAAGCGCGTCCACGTCTAACGGTTGGCCCTCGCGACGGGCCAGGATTTCAGCTGTCAGTTCTGCACTTTCGGACATCCAGGCCTGCCAGTGCGTCAGGCGTTCATGCGCCTGTTCCTGCCGGAGCCGCTCGTAATCCGCCATACTGACCAGCGCCGCTTTAGGCTTACCTCGAGATGTCAAAACGATCCTCTCACTACCATAGGCGACGCGGTTGACCAACTCGGAAATATCCCGTTTGACCTGCCCGATGGCGACTTTCGTTTCTGCCATTTTTCCCCTCCTCCCTCTCAAGGCCCGGCAAATCAGCAAGTGATAGGCCGTGATTTGGCCATAATAATAGTTGCATCATCCTGATAATAAGTATAGTGCAATTTGTGGAGGATGTCAACTCCGCCAGCTGATCGCGCAAAAAATATTTTACCAACAGCATCACTGTTCCCCGAATCACGGCGATAAATCGCCTACTACAAACCAGGTCGGGGGCAGGGTAGCTGCCTGAGACCCACGCATTATACAAAGAACTCCGCCCCCTGCAACCAGGGGGCGGAGTGTATACACGTGATACGTGGCTGAAGAAGATTACTCCATCAGCTCTTCTTGCAGCTCATTGGCCTCTACGTTCAGATTATCCAGGGTTTCCTGAACGTCGGCGCCCTGGATGATCTCGTTGTAGGCCCGCTGCGCTGCATCGCGCACGCTCTGGTAGGAGATCAGTTGCGGCTCGTACAGACCGTAGGGCAACAGCTCGCTCGCGGTGGCCCATTCCGGGTTCTCGCTGATGTAGTCGCCCAAGTAGTCAGCGGTGGCCGCACGGGTGGGGAAGTAGTTGCTGAGCCGCACCCACTGCGCCTGCTGCTCAGGCGAGGTGAACCACTTTATGAAGATCCAGGCAGCCAGTTCGGTCTCCGGATTGGTAGCGGGGATCATGATATCGCCGCCGTAGATGTTCTGGGCGGGGTCGGCGGTGGTGTGCGGAACGGCCGTGAGGGCGAACACATCATCGGTGCCGGCGTCCGCGAAGTCGCTTCTGTAGTAGGGGATACCGGAGCTGGAACCCTGTGAGAAGAGCGCGTGGCGGTTAGCTACCTCGGGGTTCGGGTACCCCTCGGTGAAGAAGTAGGCGCAGCCCTCATCGTACATGCCCTTGAGGAAGGTCATGGCTTGAACGGTGGCGTCACCATTGTAGTTATAGCCGGCACCTTCTTTGTTGAGGATGTTCCCGCCGAAAGCCAGCGTCCAGGCCGCCACTGCGGAGGCATCATCGCGGAGGATGTAGCCGCCCGTGCCGTCGCCATTGGCCGCCGCGCCCGCGCAGGCCATTTCCTTGAACTCTTCAGGGGTGGTGGGGGGATTATCGTAGCCCAGCTCGGCCAACCAGGTTTCATTGTAGAACAACATTTCCATCGAGCGGTTGGGCGGGAAGCCCAGACGTTGTCCGCCGAAGGCCTGGTGTACGCCCTGCTCCAGGAACGCAGAGTAGAAATCTACGTAATCCTCAGGAGTCAGTCCCCAGGTGGGATCATGAATGAACTTGTTCATGTCGGCCAGACCATCGGCCAAGGCGTAGAAGGCCTGATCGTTCTGATAGCCGACGACCAACCCGGGCAGCTCGCCTGTGGCGATACCGGCATTCATCTTGTCGCGGATATCGTTGTAGCCACCCTGGTTCTCCGGCGCCACGGTGATACCGCACTCATTGGTGGCGTTGAACTCCTCGATCATCACGATCAACCCTTCTTCACGGCCACGGCTGTGGTTATGCCACCAGACCACTTCCACACCACGAGGGTCAATGCCAGCCAGCGGGCCGTCCGCTACAGGAGCACAGGGTTCAGGTTCAGGCTCCGGGGTCGGTTCCTCAGTCACCACCTCGGTAGGCTCCTCAGTGGGTTCCTCAGTTACCACTTCAGTCGGCGCCTCAGTTACCACTTCGGTGGGAGCCTCGGTCGGGGTACAAGCCGCGAGCAAGGGCACCATCAGCGCCACAACAACCAACAACGCAAACAGGTTACGTACCTTCATCTCTTTCTCCTCCTGAAATTAAGATGTTACAACAAATAGTAGGTTTAGTAGCCACTACGATTTTCAAGCGCATTCATGGGACAATGATGATTTGCTTATCACCTCCTTCCGAATACGTGACAGGTCTATTGTAAGATGAAATCTGAAATTCGCAAGCTGGCCCGCAGAAAAGGGGGCATTATCATCCTTTCAGGCCCGACGTGGCGATCCCT
>JAUWHU010000076.1 GCA_030605705.1 Thermoflexia bacterium
ATGTCCACGCGCCAACCCGGCGGGACGTCAATTTCCCGCAGAAAAGCGGCGGGGGCGACGTGGCGCAGGAGAATCTGCCAACGCGCGCGACCCCGCACACGGGCGAAGAAGGCCGGCGCCGGCCCGATAAGGTCGCCGGCAGGAAGCCCGGCAGCGCTCAAAACCTCTCGCAGATGCTCGGCCAGCGTTTCGGCAGCGCGTTGGGCTTTCTGAGCATCCGTGTGTGAAAAAACCAGGCGCGCCATTCGAATGGCGGGAGGATACCCCGCTGCTCGCCGGAAAACCATCTCGCGCCGGGCGAAGCCGACGTAGTCGTGGACGGCGGCGTGCTGGATGGCGTAATGGTCGGGATGGTAGGTCTGGAAAATGGCCCGCCCGCCCCGCAAGCCACGTCCCGCCCGCCCGGCGACCTGCGCCAGCAGCTGGAAGGTGCGCTCGGCAGCGCGGAAATCGGGCAGGTGCAGTCCCACATCGGCGGAGATGACGCCCACTAACGTGATGCCGGGCAAGTCCAGACCCCGCGCGATCATCTGCGTACCCAGCAGGATGTCCGCTTCACCGGCGGAGAAGCGCGCCAGCAGGGCCGTGTGGATTTTGTGACTGCGCGCCACGTCGCTGTCCCAGCGCATAAGCCGCGCCTGGGGCCAGCGCTCGGCTACTCGCTGCTCCAGGCCCTCCGTCCCCAGGCCAAAAGCTCGCACGCGACCGGAACCGCACTCCGGACAACGCCGGAACATGGGGCTATGGTACCCGCAGCGATGGCAAAGTAACGCCTCGGAGCGAGCGTGGTAGGTGAGCGGAATCTCACAGCGAGGGCAGGTCGCCACCCACCCACAGTCGCGACAGAAAACGTGGGTCGCCGTCCCCCGCCGGTTGAGGAAGAGGATGATCTGCTCGTCCTGGGCCAGGGCGCGCCCCACGGCTGCTTGCAAGGCGCGGCTGAAGATGGAACGGTTGCCCGCTTGCAATTCGGCGCGCATGTCCACGATCTGCACCGGCGGCAGGCTGATGGCGCAGGCTTGCGGTGACTCCGGCAAGGCGCGATAACGGTTCTGGGGCAGCCGGAGATACTGTTGCCAATCGGCGACGCGCCGGCGATGGCCCAGTACGCGCCGGGGCATTTGCAGCAGGCGATAGCGGCCCTCCAGGGCGCGGGTGTACGCTTCTAACGAAGGGGTCGCGCTCCCCAAGATGAGCAGCGCGCCGGTCTGCCGCGCCAGCTCCTCCGCCGTCTCGCGCGCGTGGTAGCGGGGGCGGCGTCCCTGTTTGTAGCTGCTGTCTTCCTCTTCATCCAACACGATGAGGCCCGGCCGGGGAAAGGGCGCGAAAAGCGCCGACCGCGCGCCCACCAGCACCGTCAACGCCCCGCTGCGGACACGTCGCCAGGTGTCGTACCGTTCGCCGGCACTCATGCCGCTGTGCCAGACGCCTACCTGGCCCGGAAAGCGCACGACGAAACGGCGCACCGTCTGCGGCGTCAAACTGATCTCAGGCACGAGGATGAGCGACTGGCGGCCCTGCGCCAGCACCTTTGCGGTGGCGCGCAGGTACAGCTCCGTCTTTCCAGAGCCGGTGACTCCCAACAAAAGGTTGGGGGGCGGAGGGATTGAGGACGGTGGGGCGGAGAGCGTTTCCGCGATAGCATCCCAGACCTGTTGTTGATCCGGCGTGAGGACGGGAGGAGCCACTGGCGTGAAGATCAAATCGCTCAGTGGATCGCGGATCAGTTCCTCGCTGCTGAAGGCGACCAGGTCGCGCCGGTGCAGGGTTTTCAGGTGATGAGGCCGCGCTCCCGTTTCGGCGTAGACGACGCTGACTTCCACCGGCCCCTTTTCCCGCTCCAGGAAGGTCAGGATGGCGCGGTAGAGCTCCAGGAGCCGCAGGCCCTTGAGTCCCGCGTCCCAGCGCTCGCGTGGAGCCAACAGCGTGACCAGGCGTTCGTACCGGGGGTGCACCTGGGGCAGCCACTGCGCGCGTTCCACGGCGATGAGCTTGCGACGGCGCAGGTAGGTCATCGCCCGGCGCCAATCCTTCCCCTTGAGCGCGGCGCGTACCTGGTTGCTGCGCAGTGGGCCGCGCGCGATGAGGAGACGCAGCAAGGCTCCGGCGTCGGGTGGCAGTTGCGAGGGCACGCCCGGTTCGCCGACCAGCGGTTTGAGGATGAGCACTGCCTGGGGTCGCATTCCCGGCGGGAGCATGATTTTC
>JAUWHU010000015.1 GCA_030605705.1 Thermoflexia bacterium
TGTGGTCCAAGGGCAGCGCCGACGCGGTCAACCCTGCCCTTTTTGCCTGGGCAGAGTGGGGATACTGCCAACTCAGTAATGACCTGGATCGCTTGCGGGAAGTGCTTCCCAGGCTGATAGCTCACCACAACTGGGTGGCAAACCACCAACGTAACGAGAACGGGCTCTACTGGAGCACCACCTGGGGCTGCGGAATGGACAACGCCCCCCGCTACGCGGCCAGTTGGGTTGACTTCTCGGCTCAGCAGGCATTGAATGCTCTCTACCTGGCTCGTATCGCCGAGACCGTGGGTGAGGAGGCAACCACAGCCGAGTTCCGCCGCGAACACGCGACCCTGACCGAGCGCATCAACGCCTTGATGTGGGACGAGGAGGCCGGGTACTATTGGGATCTGGACACGGTTGGCGTGCCCGTCCCGGCCAAGACCATCGCGCCCTTCTGGACCTTGCTGGCCGAAGTAGCGCCGCCGGCCCGCGTACGTCGCCTGGCAGAGCACCTGTCCAATCCAGCGGAATTCTGGCGTCCCCACGTGTTCCCTACGGTCTCTGTGGATCATCCCGTCTACAACCCCCAGGGGAACTACTGGCGGGGCAGCGTCTGGCCGCTGACGAACTACGCTGTGATCAAGGGCCTATCCCGCTGCGGCTGCACGGCCCTTGCCCGCCGGGCGGCTGAGAACCATCTGAGGCAGATGGCTATCGTTTACGGCGAGACCGGCACCATTTGGGAGAACTACTCGCCCGAGTACCCTGCCCCTGGCAACATCGCCAAGAGAGACTTCGTGGGCTTCTCGGGGCTGGGGCCCATTGCCCTGCTCATCGAAGAGATCCTGGGTATCGAGGTAGACGCTCCGGCTAACAGTGTCCACTGGCGACTATATTCCACACCCGAGCATGGTCTCAGCAACCTGCGTTTCGGCGACAACGTGGTCAGTCTGCTGGCGCGGGAAGCGGATGGAGGGGAAACGACTATCGAGGTGACCACTCAACGGGAGTTCACGCTGAACGTGCAGCGGGCGGGAGCGAAGACGATCTTTTCCATACCGCCTGGCATCCATCGCTTCGTATTGCCGGCGGAGACATCGTCAAGGAAAGCAGTCACTGGTATCGTCAGGTTATCAAGCGCAACGGACTTGTTGAATAGGAGAAAAATGTCAAATGTCATCATAGTTCCAACTTACTGGACCTGGGAGAGTGAGCGAGCACATGTGCCGGTCGAGACCGTCTACGACCATCCCACGCCCCTGGATGGTGAGAGCACGCTACCGCGCTTGCTGGAGAGCCTGATGGCGCTACGAGGCCCCGAATTCAGCGTGCTCATCCTCACTGCTGTGACGCATCCCGAACTGGAGCAGGCCACTGCTGATCGGATCACCGACCTCTGCGCGCCTTTTCGGACGCGACTTTCCCTCATCCAGGCGACCGAGGCCGACGCAGCTTTCATCCGCCGGTGCCATCCGGCTCTGGCCGGAGATGTGTGGATGCGCAGCTACGCCAGCGTGCGCAACCTGCAACTGCTTCTGCCGCACGCCCTCGGCGCGGATGTGATCGTCGCTCTGGACGACGACGAGATCGTCGCGCCGGATTACCTGCGCGTGGCGACGGAACTCGTGGGACAGGAGCGCGACGGCGAGCGGGTGCTGGGCCTGGCTGGCTGCTACCTGGACGCCGGCGGCGACGTACTCTTGCCGGAGCGCCCGCCCACCGGTAATCTCTTCCAGGTCAAGAGCCGCATCATGAACGAGGGCATGCGGGCGCTGCAGGCCGCACCGGGCCGGTTGGCCCGCACCCCGGTCGCCTTTGGCGGCAACATGGTCTTCCACCGCGCCCTGTTTGCCCGTGTGGGGTTCGATCCCGGCATCACCCGTGGTGAGGACATTGACTACGTGATCAATGCCCGGCTGCAGGGATACGATTTCTGGTTCGATAGGGAACTGGTCATCACGCACCTGCCGCCCGCCGGCTACCAGACCTCGCCTTACGCCAAACTGGTGCAGGATGTTTACCGCTTCGTTTACGAGCGGGAAAAACTGCATCTGGCGGGCTTTCAGACCCCGGCACAATTTGATCCATATCCCGGTCGTTTCTTGCGCGAGGACCTCGAGACGCAGGCGCGGGCGGCTTTACAGGCTGCATCCACGCCGGAAGATACGCTGCGCTACGGTTCACCGGAGGCCATCCTGGCTCAAGCCAGGCGTCACGCCCGCGAGGTCGCGCCGCGTTACGCCGAATTCCGTGACCGCTGGCCCCGGCTCATGGCCGCCGTGGGGCAGGATGCCGAGCTGCGCGAGCGGCTGCTTGCGCGTTTCGGCCAATAGTTACCAGACAACATTTGTGTTGCCATAAGTGGCTCGGTCAGAGACCCGATGTACAGGCGGGAAACGCCGTGTGAAATGCCGAGGGGCCGCCGAGGCCTCGGGCTAATTGCCCTTAGGGCAATGCCGACCACAGCTACTTGCCCCTACTTTCTGAGAAAATACCAATAGCTCAAGACGCTCATGTCCTAGGGTTAATTGCACATTGCGGCTTTGCCGCGTTACTCCCTGGGCGCCGCACTGCTGGATTTGCAAGACCCGACCCAGGTCATTGCCCGTCAAACCGACCCGATCTTAGAGCCGGAACTGCCGTGGGAAGTCCACGGCTACGTGCCCAACGTCGTTTTCAGTTGCGGGCATGCCCAGATCAAGGACGATCTCTACGTCTACTACGGCGGAGCGAATGCCGTCATCGGCGTGGCCGCGCTCTCTTTGCGTGATCTGAAATTCGATTGAACGAGAAATCCCCATGATAGAGTCTGTCCGCTCCCGTTTTGCCGTCTACCTGATTCCTCCCTACCGCATCGCGCAGGACATGGCCGAAATTCACCGGATGCTGCACAAGTAATTTGGCTTCGTGGCTGCCGAGCAATTCCAGATTCACGTAACCATCAAGGGGTTCTTCAAAAAGACCCCCGGCCCGTTGAAGCCGCTCATGGCGTGCCTGGATGCCGTCTTCGCCGCGCAGAAACCGTTTCCGGTGGAAATTCACAGGCTGCGTGATGATGAGGTGAGCGTGCCAGTTTACCTTCAACAACATATAAGGACATCCAATGAAAACGGTGGTTCACATCATCAATCATACCCATTGGGATCGGGAATGGTTCCTGACCTCGATTTATACCAACCCCTGGATCCCCAAGTTGATCGACACCCTGGAACGTCTGGCTGCCGACAATCCTGACTATCAGTTCCTGCTCGACGGGCAGACTCTGGTAATTGAGGATTTGTTGAAACTGGCTCCCGATTATCGAGACAAAGTGGACAGGCTGGTCAACGATGGTCATTTGATCATCGGTCCCTACTACTGCCAACCCGATTGGCGGATCACCGGTGGAGAATCATTGATCAGAAATCTACTCTATGGCCGGGAAGACATGCGGCAACATAGCTGCCGCAATCACACCGGCTGGCTGGTTGACACGTTTGGACACATTTCGCAAGCGCCGCAATTACACCGGTTGTTTGAACTGGACGCGGTGTTCGTCTGGCGCGGCGTCCCCCAAATAGAGCCGTATTTTCACTGGCAGGGAGCCAACAACCAGCAGTTATTGACCATTGATTTGTTTGGCGGCTATCGCAATCTTTACGGGATTACCCATGTGCCCGAGGTCGCCATCCAGCGGCTTGAGACGGAAGTAGCCAAATTGCAGCCTTACTATCCAACCGGCGACATTCCCCTGTTTGACGGTTATGACCTGGAGCAGAACCCCGAAGACCCGGCTCGCTTCTACCGCCAACACGCCACGGCCATACCCGAAAACATCCAAATCAGGGAGTCGTCACCCGGCAATTTTGCCCAAGAAGTGAATGACAAAGTGCCATGTCTACCCACCATTGTCGGCGAGCTAAACTCCGGGAAATATGGCGCTGTATTCCCCGGCACATTATCAACCAGAACCTATTTGAAGGTGATGAACCGAGATTGCGAGCATCTGCTGTTCAAAGTGGGCGAGCCGTTGGCGACGTTGGCCCGCTTGAAGGGGCGGGTCTACCCCTCACAGCAGTATGAAACCTGGACACGCGCCCTGCTCCAAAACACCATCCATGATTGCATCTGCGGCGTGAGCATTGACCAAGTCCATGAGAAAATGGAAGACAGCTACCGCAAGCTATATCGCGACATCAAGCAAGACGTGAGGGCTTCGCTAGCGTATATCTTCCGCGACTTTGCGCCGGGAACATACGCGATCAGCACCAATCCCTTTGCCTACGAAGGATGGCTGGTAGCAGAGGATAGAATGTATCACTTAGACACCAAGGGCATCGGCGTATGGGAAATAGCCGGCCGGTCACCTATCGAACGGCCACACCTGCCCGTCATCCAATTCGAGTGGCAAAACCATCATTATACAGCCATGATTGACACTAAAGGCGTGGTGCATATAGGCGCAGCTACGCTGGGCGGCTTGGTTGTCACCGAGGAGCAAGGCGATACCTACTCTGATGAAGCGGGGCAATGTTCTGCCACCGGCCACGTCGTTGGACCGCTTATCATCGAAGAAAAAAGTGCCCAGCACTGCGTTGTGAGATACGATTGTGCCTATCCCTGGGATGGCGCCCAGATAACGGCCACCATCCGTCTGACGTTTGATCAAACGCCCTTGCTGCGCTGGCAAGTTGAGCTGGATTCCCGAGGAACCAATTTCAGGGTGGAAATGACGTTCAAGACAGCGCTGCGGGGCCAGGTCTACGCCGGAATGCCCTTCGATACGGTCGAGCGCCCCACGGTTGATAAAAACCTGCTGCCCCGGCAACTGAACAAGGAGCTGGCGCAAGTGCTGCTGGGGCAGCGTGAACTATTCCAGGTCAGAACCTTCCCCTTCCATGATCTCGTAGCTATCTCTGATGAGACCTCGTCAGCCGTGGTCATGGCCAAAGGCATACGTTCCTACCGCGCAGATAATGACGGGAGCATCTCGCTCACCTTGCGGCGCTCTGTCGAATGGCTCACCTCACCGGATTTGCAGTATCGCTCCGGGGACGCCGGCCCCTTCATGTATGTGCCGGATGCCCGCTGTGAAAGGAAGGTAAGACATGAAATCGCCATGCTGTTCAGTAAGACGAGCATTGATGAGATGACCATTCACAGTTGGAACGCGGGATTCCAAAATCCCCCCCTCGTCGTGACCACTCAGGGAGCCGGGAACCAAACCGAGTGGCAATTCCTACAAGAAGACCTGCCGCTGAGTAGCCTGAGCATCTACGAGGGCCGACTACTCGCCAGATTCTACAATCCCACCACCAAGAATTATCCGTTGCACCGGGAATATACAGAGACGACCATTTGGGGAAGTCCCCAAGCCACCATTGAGACAGCACCGGCGAAGGACATCCTGACCCTCGAGATTGCGCAGGAATTACCTGCACTTAGCCCCGCGCCGGATGAACGCGTAGTCACCTCTATGACCTTCTCGGAGTGGCGTGTGGGCAACAACCAAGGATTACCCGATCCCGAAATCATCAAACAACTTGAAACAAAAATCGCCCAATTGGAGCTGCAACTGGCTCAAGTTGAGAAAGAATGGTGCAGCGCAAATGAGAAAGAGCACCTTCTTGCTCAACATCGCTATTACGTGCTCAAACGCGAGCTGTACGAATTACGCTTGTCGGCATTGCTAAACCAACACAAGCTGGCGCTGCAGGGGCGAGTGGATCATGATTATTTGTACACTCTAGACCCTGAAATAGCCGAGTTAGGAATGCAACTCAATGAGCTGCGCATCAAGCGGCGTATTTTTGACTATGTGGTCGAGACGCTATGAAAGTACCCCGCCCTTGCTGATCACAAACCGAGCATCACCAAGTACAATCAGTTCACTTAACCCAAAAGCCCCCCGGAGTTCTGGTAAACTCCAGGGGGCGGATTTTATCACGCGGCTACCGCGCCGGTATGGGCGTGGGAGTCGGCTCCGTCTTCAGAAAATCCTCACGAGTATTTTCCGCTATTCCCGGAAAGCTAGCAAGTAGGCCACGAGGTCATCCAACGCAGCGGTGGCCAGGCAGCAGCACTTGTCCGCTCCGCCGTAGTAAACGTAAAGCGTCCTATCCCGGACCACTGCTCCCTCCGGGAAGACGACATTGGGCACATCCCCCACCCTCTCGTACTCCGCCTCGGGCTTGAGGATAGGGTAGGGGGAGCGGGCGATCACTTTTGAAGGATCATCTAAATCCAGCAAGGCAATCCCTGTTCGGTATATATGATTCTCATCCACACCGTGGTAAATGAGCAGCCATCCTTCTTTTGTCTTGACCGGCGGCGGCCCTACGCCGATTTTGCTCGACTCCCATTCATGTTTTGGCTTCAAGATTGTAAAGTCCTCAAGGGCGGCCGTGTATTCGCGCCAAAAGGACTTGCCTGGGTTTTTGAGTTGTTCCAGATCGTCAAAGTAAACAATCTGGATGTGGGGGGCTACTCGATGCAACATCACGATTTTCCCCTTGATCAGTTCAGGGAATATCACGGCGTCTTTATCATTGAGATCAGGGATAATAACGCCATGCTTATGAAAGGCGCGAAAATCTTCCGTCAAAGCCAAAGCCACCCGGTCTCCTCGACCAGAAAAGGCGGGGGCGCTAAGGGCGGTATAGGTGATCAAATACCAAGGTCTGCCGTCCATCTCCAGCCTGGTAATCCGGGGGTCTTCACAGCCGTACCGCTCCCACTCCTCCGTGGGCTGGATGACAGGTTGTTCAAATCGGGTGAAATTGATCCCGTCCTGGCTCACAGCGCAGCCTATGCTGGAGACATAGTTGTCATAGCCGCCTCCAGCGGGCTTTCTGGTATAGCCGGCGGAGACCGCGCGGTACAGCAAGTAAACCCGACCGGCTTTACTCAGCGTCGCGCCGCAATTGAAGACCGCGCCGGATTCCCACTTTCGCGCTGTATCTGGTTTCAGGATAGGATTGTGAGTGTACCGTTGAAGCTTCATCTATGTTCCTCCATGTTTTTTGCTACGATGACAAAATGGCCGCCGATGTACGGGGCTTCGTGTGCCCAGCTTCCCGGAAGGGCTTGTGGATCCGGCTTCTCGTACCGGGACAAATCCATAACCTGCCGAATTGACATACCTGTGTCAATAAGTCCGTTGAAGATGTCGTCCATATAGTGCCGGAATTCAATGGCGCCGTTCTCGCGCCGATCAATCTTCTCGAAATATGGCTTGCTGACCCGATACGCGTCTCCCTCCCAGGTCATGAAATGTACGGCGGGTTGGCCGAAATCCATTCGGAACACCCCGCCCAGCCTCAATACTCTGGCGACCTCGGAATAAACCTGTCGCGTATCAGGGACATAGCAGATAGCCGTTCCATACACAATATCAAAGGACTCATCATCCAGGCGTGAAAGGTCGCGCATATCCGCGTGTATCGTAGTTATATCATACCCATAGTGCGCCGCCGCTTTCCTATCCCCCTCAAGCTGCCCTTGCGCCAGATCAACTACCGTCACCCGCGCGCCAAGCAACCCAAATACCGCCGACTGTTGCCCGCCTCCTGATGCGAGACACAAAACGTCCTTACCCTCGACGTCAGCAAGTATATTGCATGGAGACATCACGGCCAGAGACTCTGGCGCTGGGTCCAATTCGCCTCTCGCATACTGGCGAATCAAGTCGGCGTCGATATCCAACCAGGGGATCGTGTACCCACATTCCTCTCTCACCATCCTCTCCCAATGTTTTTTGTTAATAATTGCGACTTTGTCTTTCTCTCTCATGTCGTCTCCGTTTTCTAACATATTGGCTGGCGTTGCCCCAGGGGCGATAAAGTGTCTGTAGTAGCTATTCTTCATCAAACGCCAGCAACGCCTTCTGGCTGCACATCGCCAGACCGATGACCCGATCGGCGCCGCCATAGTAGAGATGCCAAACATCGCCTTGCTGCGTCAATCCTTCACTGAATATCACGTTAGGCACATAGCCCGACAGTTCCCAGGGTTCTTGCGGAGCCAGGAGCGGTTCCGCACTGCGGGCAAGAACACGGTATGGGTTTTGCGGGTCCAGTAACACTGCGCCAGTGCAATGGACCTGATCCACATTCCAACCATTGTAGACCAGCAACAAACCCTGGTCTGTGAGGATAGGCGGTGGCCCCGGCTCCACTCCCTGGCTGTCGAAGCAGCCCGGGCGAGGCGACAGAACCAGGCTATCCTCCGGCTCCTGCCAATGGCGCAGGTCGTCCGAGAAGGCCAGGCCGATAGCCGTGTGCCAGGGACGCTCCTCGCCCAGATAGAACATCACGTAGCGACCATTGCTCTGAACCGGGGAGATAACGGCGGCCTTGACCTGGCCGCTGTTCCAGCGTCCCGGCCGGGGGTGCAGCGCCACGCCATGCTACAGCCAGCGACGCAGGACGGTGGAAGTCGCCAGACAGATGTGCCCCTCGCCATAGCGAAAATTCTTGCCCACATAGGTCAGAACGTAAGTATCGCCGAAGCAGACGAGGCGGGGATCCTCACAGCCCTGGGCTTCGTACTCGTGTTCGGGGACCAGGATTGGTTCAGGTTCGATCGTAAAGTGCATACCGTTCTGGCTGTGGGCCAGACCGATGCGTCCGCTGCAGGGGTCGCCCTCGGCTTCGGCGCGAAAGAGCAAGTGGTAAGTGCTGTCTTGCAGCAGGACACAAGGGTTGTAGATAGCCTTGGAGTAGAAAGTGTCAGGCTGAGGGGTGAGAATCGGGTTGCTCTCGTGCCGGCGGAAGAGGCCAAATGACCAATTTCGCACGATAGCGGCACTCATCTCAGCGCCCCTTGCAGCAGGTCGTCAACGAACTTGCCCAGATTCACGCTGGCCACGCAGCAAACCTTGTCGGCGCCGCCGTAGAAGACCAGAAGCTCTTCGCCGACGACCGCGACGCCCTCGGGGAAAACGACGTTGGGCACGTCCCCCTCCCGTTCATACACCTCCTCCGGCTCCAGGATCGGCTCCGACGTGCGAGCGATGACCTTCCAGGGCTCCTCTAGATCCAGCAAGGCCGCCCCGGCCCGATAGATGCGGTTCGGATCAGCGCCGTGGTAGATGAGCAGCCAGCCGGCAGCGGTCTTGATGGGTGGCGGCCCGGCACCGATCTTCATACCCTCCCACGGTTGCTCCGCTTTCATGACCACCTCGTGATCGTACATCCTGCCGGGCAGACCATCGAGGAAGGCGAACCAGATGCTGGGCTGCTCCACCGAGTAGCCCGGACCAACCCAGTTGCTGGGCCGGTGAATGGCGGCGTATTTGCCCCCGATTTTTTCGGGGAAGAGTACCACGTCCCGTTCGTGGGCGTCGTAGGGGGTGATGACACCCAGCCGCTCGAAATTTTTGAGGTCTGTCACCCTGGCTAAGGCGGTGCGGGCGGCAGCCTGCAAGGGTTTGGGGATGCCCAATTTTATCCGCACCCCCCCCGGCGGGGCGGGCGTGGGCGTGATCACGTAGGTCATATAGAGTTCGCCCTCGACTTCCATGAGCCGCGGGTCCTCGATGGACATCTCCCATAACTTGAGGTCAGGCCCGAAAAGCGGCTTCTCTGACCGTTCCAGGAGGTTCAGATTCTCATCGAAAACGGCATGGCCCAGGTGGGAGGCGTAGTGAACATAGTCGCCCACGGCCCGGTAGAGGACGTGGATTTTGCCGTCCTTGTAGAGGGCGGCGCAGTTGAACGTCGCCACCGCCTCCCAATCGTCACCCCTGGGTTCGATGATGGGGTTGCCTTTGTAACGTCTCAGTCTCATCTCAGTTGCCTCCTGGTAGCACTGCATTTAACCGTGGTCAGCGAAAACGCCCCCACAGTGGCATGATGTAGCCGCGAATATAAGCGTAGCTTCCCCACTTTGGCGCTTAAAGCCGCATTAAAAAGGGTGCTGTCAACCACTTTTTAGGCGACCACGGTTCCCTGTGGTGCTACCTGCCTCCTTACATCTATGTTTTTTTATGTTTTTTCTCGCGCATGAAGCGGGAAGATCTGTGCCTTGAACATTACCTTCCTCCGCGCTCACATCGCCGGCAGCGAGGTAACCGCGACATCGTCCACGGTCAGTCGCCGCCCGCGCGCGTTCCACACCTGGACTACCTTCACCTGTCCCGGAAAGAGATCAAAGTAGTTGTCGCTGAAGCGAGTGCCCTCTATTGACGCGGTCAACTTGACAAAGTAGGCGTAAACGTCGCTGGCAACCCTGACCTCGACGCCACCGTCGCTCACCGCTTTCTCCACTCGCAGGTTCGCCGGTGGCCGCTGCAGGTCTTTGATGTCCGCGAAAAAGTGGCGGTTATCGGGGAAGAAACCACGAGCGGAGCGGACGTAGAGGTATCGGCGCACCGGGTCACCGCCGCTCAGGACAGATGCCGGAATATGCGCGACACGGGTGGCACTGTTGGCCGGCACGGTGATCTCCAACTCCTCCTCGTGCAACTTTTGGCCGTCGAAGGCGCCCTGCCCCCACACGACGGTATCAGTGATCGCGGCCAGGGTGTCGTTGACGACCCACAGGGAGACGCTGCCGTTCGTTTCCGCTTTGAAGGAAGCCATCACCGGGGCGTAGGCCCGCCTGACGTAAAAGTAGCCGGCCTTGGGAAAACGGTAATAGTCCAGCACGCTCCAGCTCAGGCCCGGCCAGCAGTCGTTGAATTGCCAGAAGAGGATCCCGCTGCAGTGGAACTTGCGCCGGCGGTAGTGCTCAATGCCGAACTTTAATCCCTCCGCCTGGGCGATCATGGAGAAGTCAACGTATTGTTCCAGAGTCGTGGGCAGACCGGTGCAGGGGGCCATCAGGTTATCGCCTTTGTCTTTAGGATTGTCCTTGTTGCGATAGAGCAACTCCGGGCTGCCCAGGCGCAAGCCCGTGGCGGGGACGTTGCGCCGTAGCGTCTCCAGCACCGGTGCGGCGTGCATCCCGGTCTCGCTCACGAAGCGGGCCATGTCCTCGGCATAATGCCGGAAGGTGATCCCCTCCGGGGTAAAGTGGCGCTCTGGGCGCTGGCCAAAGCGCCGGGGAAAGACCAGGCCGTGCCACACCTGCCAGTTGTGCCGGTTCCCCTCCCGCTCGTCGTTGTGGTCGTTACCGCCGTAGGGGCTAGAGGGCCAGTAGAGGCGGGTGTCATCCAGGCGTTCGACGATAGAGGGTAGCAATTCGTGATTGATCCGCCAACCGGGGAACCGAAAGTCGGGCTGCTGCCAGTGAACCTGATCAGCGATCCAGTCATTCTCGTTGTTGCCACACCAGAGAGCGATGCAAGGATGGTTGCGCAACCGGCGCACGATCGCTTCCGCCTCTCGTTCTACCTCGGTCATGAATTCCGGATCGTGATTTGGGTAGGGGGCACAGGCGAACATGAAATCCTGCCAGACGAGAATGCCCAGTTCGTCGCAGAGCCGGTAAAAAGCATCCTTCTCATAGATGCCGCCGCCCCATACCCGCAGCATGTTCATATTGGCTTCCGCCGCGCTGCTTATAAGATCCTCGTAACGCTCCGGTGTCAGGCGGGTTACAAAGGTATCCGCCGGTATCCAGTTCGCTCCTTTAGCGAAGAATTCTTTACCATTAACCTCGAAGGCAAAGGATTTTCCCCGGGCATCGTCGTACTGAACGAGTCTTAAAGTCCTGAGACCGATTCTTTTTGCCGTTTTATCGAGGGTAACCGTGACCATGCTGCCGTCACCCTTTTCAGAAACAAGCTCAATCGTCACGACATAAAGAGGCTGAGCGCCCATGCCGTTCGGCCACCAGAGCCTGGGATTTTTTATCACCAGAGTCTGCCGGACTCTCTTCCCCTTCAGCACAGCCTTTTCCCTGTATATCGTCTCCCGCCCAAAGCCTACACGAACCTCGGCAATTAAAGGATTTTTACAGAGCCTTTCGATTATCACCTCCACTTCCAGGGTGACACTGTTTCGTTTTTC
>JAUWHU010000457.1 GCA_030605705.1 Thermoflexia bacterium
ACACGGCCCTGCATGAAGGCGGCTACGTGGCGGGCAGCGCTGACGGCGCTGAGTTGGCGAACATCGGCAGTTTGCTCTACGCAACGCAACAGCGGCACCACATAGTCCCCGAGTTCCGCACCAGCCAACGGGAATTTGGACGGGATCGGCAGGCGGAAAACCGCTACCGGGAGTACCTCAACTTCGTCACGCTATGGGAGCTGGGCGGCACCCATCGCCGTACGCACCAGAATCTGGAGGATGTGGGCTTGCTCACGGTGAGCTACTACGGCCTCGACGAGTGCGCTGCAGCGGATGATTTCTGGGCCGCTGTGCCGGTTATGGCTGCGCTGGACGCCGACCTCCGCTACGACCTGCTGTTGGGCCTGCTGGATCTTATGCGCAAGCGACTGGCGTTAGCGCACGGCGCGATCCTGGAACCTCACAAATTCGAAAACGACGTGGTAGGCAAGATCAACGACCAGGCCTACGTCCACGACGAGCTTTTCAAAGGCCCAACCGGCTACAGCGACGAGGCTGAAAATGGGCGTTACTACAAAGTGTACCGGTTGACCGGGACTAACACCCAGCCGGTGGCCTGGGTCAAGCGCGTTTTTGCGGCCCTGGAACAGCCGTTGGAGCACGCTGACGCGGTGACTTTGGTGCAGCGGATCGTGGACCAGCTGGGCGATCTGCGGGCGGAATTCCTGGTGCAGCGCCCCGTAACTGCTTATCGCCGGCGGCGTTATGACCTGTGGATGGTCAACCCGGCAATCATCCAACTGCAAGCCGATCCCCAGGCCGAGCACTGGCGTTGCCCCAAATGCGGCACGGTGCAGCGTTTCCGCAATCTGCGCGTGTGTACCGGTGTGACCTGTCGGACCACGCTGGAGAAGCGGGACTTGACCGATAACTATTTCCGCCGGGTCTACGCCACGCTGCTGGGCGAGGCCGTGCCAGTGGTCGCAGAGGAACATTCGGGTCAAGTCAGCGGGGCGGAACGCCGCGAGATCGAGATCCGCTTCCGCAACGAGGAAGACCCCCTCAACGTGCTGATTTGCACACCCACAATGGAGCTGGGCATTGACATCGGCCATCTCAACGCTGTGATGTTGCGCAATGTGCCGCCCAGCCCCTCAAACTACGCCCAGCGCGCCGGGCGTGCCGGGCGCAGCGGGCAGCCGGCCCTCATCAGCGTTTTCGCCGGCGTCGGGTCGGCGCGCGGCCCTCACGACCAGTACTTCTACCGCTTCCCGGAGAAGATGATCGCGGGCGCCATCGCCGCGCCGCGTTTCCGGCTGGACAACCAAACCCTCATCACCACGCACATCCACGCGCTGGTGCTGGAGACGTTAGGCTTGAAGGGCGCGGAGAAGCTGCCCAGTCGCCCGCAGGAACTCCTGGATTTGAACCAGTCGCAGTTCCCGCTCTACGCTGATTGGCGCGCGGCCTATCAACAGGGCATCACGCGCCACTTCCACATCATTATGCAGGCTGTCGAGACGGCCTTCGCCGCAGAAATCGAACGCTTCGTTTGGTTCGACCGCGACTTCATCGAAACGTGCCTCTTGCACTTCCTGGATGACCTCGACGCGGCGCTGGAACGCTGGCGGACCGAATACACCCGCCTGGACAATGAGCGCGCTGCGCTGAACTTACAACTGGGTAAGGTCAGCGTGGACTATCATCTGGATCGCCGACGCAGCGTTATCGAACGCAAACTGGAGCAGATGCGCGAAGGTAAGCGCGACTGGTATCTCTACCGCTATCTGGGCGGCGAGGGCTTCTTGCCGGGCTACGCCTTCCCGCCGCAGGCCACGATCCTCTCCCTCAATGACCGCGAGGATGAAATGCCCCGCAACCCGGCGATTGCCTTGACCGAGTACGCGCCGGGTAACTTTGTCTACTACCGGGGACAGCGCTATGAGGTGACGCACGCGCGGCCCAATCGCCGCCAGATGCCTGGCGCGGAGCATCCCAAGACGGAATTGGACATCGAGCCGGTACTCATCTGCCCGATGTGCCAGCGCGTTTACCTGGGGAATGACAAAGTCACACGGGCCAAGTGCGTATGTGGCGCGGATTTGAGCGCGGTGCATCCGAGATGGGGGATGGCCTTGCCGCACATGTACGCGCAGGGCCGGGCGCGCATCACGGCGGATGAAGAAGAACGGATGCGGTTGGGCTACGTCCTCACACCACATTATCGCGCCGGCGGACAGACCCAGCAGTTCCGCGTGCTGGCGAGGGCGCAGACGGCCTTCAATCTAACGTTGGAGCATAACGGCGAAGTGCTGCTGATCAACCAGGGCCAACGCGAAAAAGAAGGCGATCCGCAGGGCTTTACCCTCTGCCGCAAGTGCTATCGCTGGTTGGTGGGTAAGGACGCCGGGTTGAAACATGTCGGCGCCTCAAAAGAAAAAGGCGAGTGTCCACGCAACGCCAGGAATCCCGATGACCTGGTTGAGGCGCTGTGGTTGACACATCTCATCCGCAGCGACTTGGCGCTCTTCGACGTCCCGCTGCCGGATGATGTGGAGCCGGATACGTTCTACACGACGCTGTTGCACACCCTGTTACGGGCCTTGCTGGTGGCCTTCAACCTGGGCGAATCCGAACTGGCGGGCTTCCTGGTACCAGCCGGCGACGCTGCCGGGGATGTCCTGCAGCGCATCGTCATCTACGAGACAGCTGCGGGCGGCAGTGGGGTATTGGCGGCGTTGCAAGAAGCTGGTCGCCTGGCGGTGTTGATCCAGCGGGCACGCGAATTGCTGCACGAGGGCGATCCCGAGGGCGGCTGTGAGAAGGCGTGCTACGATTGCCTGTTGAGCTTCTACAACCAGCGCGCACATGCGTCCCTGGATCGGAGCTCCGTGTTGCCGTGGTTGCAGGCGTTGACAGAACTGGATGTGACGCCGGTGATCTCCGAAGATCACTTCGCCACCCTGCTGGGCCAATGTGACTCAGACCTGGAGCGGGAGGTACTACGCGCCATCCGCGAGCGCGGCTTACCGCTGCCGGATGCGGCGCAACGCACGCTCTACGACGGTGACGCACCGCTTGCCATTGCTGATTTCTACTACGAACCACGCATCGTCGTCTTTGTGGATGGCTCGCCGCACTACAGGGATTACGTGCAGGAGACCGATCGGCGGAAGAGGCTGCGACTTAAGGGGTTGGGGTATCGGGTTGCGGTGATCCGGGGGGAGGATGTGGCGGGAGGCTTAGACAATCTGGCGGCCAAGGTACAGGGGTGAGCCGGAGAGGGGTAATGAACTATAGCGAATTGGCTAGATAACTGGCTTGACAGGCTGCGAATCACCATCACCCACACTCAACGCCAAATCGAGCTCGCGCATGAGTACCGCACGCGCCTCATCGCCGACGTGGTGACGGGCAAGCTTGACGTGCGCGCGGTCGCGTTGCCGGCGGGGCGCGCCGTAGGTTCAGAACTGGAAGAGGTTGCAAATCTGGATACTC
>JAUWHU010000343.1 GCA_030605705.1 Thermoflexia bacterium
CGGGATCAAAAGGGGCAAAGTCGCCGCCCAGAGCCGGCGAGGTGGAGAAGGGTTCATTTTCCGTCTGAACCATCCTCCAGAGGTAGGAAACCTGAAACGTATGCGCTGTCCTGAATGTAAGGCTGAAAATCCAGCTGCGGCGCGCTACTGTTGTCACTGTGGCGCTGCACTGAATATCACCAACAACACGCTTTCCCCGAAGGAAGCGCTCCGCCGCCTGCGTCGCTACGTCCCCCGCGTCGTGGCCGAAAGCCTGCTGCATGACCAGGAACGATTGCGGGGGGAGCGCCGCGAAGTCGCGGTGCTTTTCGCCGATGCTGTGAACTTCACCCACCTCTCGGCCTCTCTCGATGCCGAAGAGGTGTTCAACCTGATCAATGATCTACTGGGCCGGCTGGTGGCCTGCGTGCACCGCTACGATGGGGTGGTGGATAAATTCACCGGCGATGGCCTGATGGCCGTCTTCGGCGCACCTATCGCTCACGAAAATGACGTCGAGCTGGCCGTGCGCGCCGCGCTGGACATGCAGAAGGCCACCGCAGAGTTCGCCACCATCGCCCAGACCAAGTTGGGAGCACCCCTGCAAGTCCGCATCGGCATCCACAGCGGCCCGGCGATCGCCGGCATCCTCGGTACACAGGAACAGGCAGCCTACACCATCATCGGGGAGACGGTCAACCTGGCAGCGCGTCTGGAATCCCTGGCCCAGCCCGGCCACGTCTGGACCAGTGAGTACGTCTACCAACGAGTCCAGGCCCTCTTTGACTTCCAACCCATCGGCACAGTGCCGATCAAAGGAATTGACGCGCCTCTGGCCGTCTACGATGTCCTGGGAGACCGCGCGAAGCCTCTCTCAATACGCGGACTGGCAGGGACTCAACCCCTCTTCCTGGGTCATGCCGTACAACTCACCCAACTGCAGACCTTACTCCAGACCTTCCAGCGCGATCAACACGGGCGACTGGTGATCATTCGAGGCGAGGCCGGCATCGGCAAAACGAGATTGGTATCCGAATGGCTCGCTGGAATGCCTAACGGTCATTTCACCGTCCTGCACGGGCGAGGATTACCTTACGCCCAGGGTGTAGACTACGGCGTTTTCCGCTCCCTGCTGCAAGCTGCACTGCGGGCTGACCCGCCGCGAGACCGTCACGGCTCCGACAAAGGGCGTGCTCCCTGGGATGTTATTTCTTCCCCGCTACGCCCCTATCTCCGGCGGATCGCCGGACTTAAAATGACAGAGGACGAGCGGAAAGCTCTGCAACATCTGGACCCGGAACAGATCAAACAGTTGACCACGTTGGCTCTGCGAGAGTGGCTCCTGCAAGAGGCCCAGAAGAAAGCGCTGATTCTGATTCTGGACGACTTCCACTGGGCGGACGATCTTTCACAGGATACGCTGAGTTCCCTCATCCCCATCATCCACCAGGCGCCGGTACTGTTTTGCGTGATGACACGGCCCCAACCGGAGCCTCCTCTCGACGTGAAGATTCTCCCCACCGGAGAGGACCTGGACGCCCCCCTCTCCCTCACCCTGGAGGTGCCGCCGCTTTCATCAGAGGACAGCCGGGCGTTGCTGGGACACCTCATCAACTTAGACAATCTACCCGAGGCATTGATCAATACCCTCCTCACCCGCGCCGAAGGCAATCCTTTTTACATAGAGGAATTCGTGCGGATGTTGATCGAGAAAGACCTCGTCAAGCCCAGCAAAGGACAATGGGCTATCGCCTCGACGGGTATCTTGCAAACTATGCATATCCCCACCAACCTGCGCGGCCTGATGATGGCCCGTGTGGATCGCCTGCCGGAGGAGCTGCGGCGCTTGTTGCGTGACGCGGCCGTGATCGGTCTGCAATTTTCCGCCTCTCTGCTGGAAGAGATCGAAAAGCGACAGTACGGCGGCGATCCCAATCTCATCCCCTCGCTAGAACGCCTGACCGACATGGGCTTGCTCATAGCGCGTCCCGAAGCCGGGGAACAGGTCTATGCCTTCCGCCACATTCTCACCCAGGACAGCCTCTACCACAGCCTCTTGCGCAGCCAGCGACCTGTGCTCCATCACACCGTCGCCGAAGCCGTTGAGCACTGCTACGCGGAAGACATCTCCCGTCACATTGAGGTACTGGCTCTGCATTACGACCGCGGGGGCGCGCGGGAAAAAGCCTTGCACTACACTGTCTTGGCAGGGGATCGAGCACGCGAGCGCTTCGCCAACCGCGAAGCTCTCGAATACTACAGCCGGGCGTTACAGCTCACACAGCACTTCAGTGATCAGGCAATCACCAGATGGCACATCAACATAGGATTGGGGGATGTCAACCAACACATCGGTAGTTACAAGGAAGCCATCGCCTGTTACCGGGCAGCTTTGGACGACCAGGAACAGATTTCACCAAAAATCCGGGCCGAGATCATGCTCAATCTAGGGCAGGTATGGAACAAGCACGGCAACTTAGAGGAATCTGAGGTCTGGCTGCGACAGGGCTTGGTCCAACTCAGCAACGATAAAGCCGCTAACCCCAAGCTTTACGCCCAGTTCTACGCCGAATTGGGCTGGCTAGACACCCGAAGAGGAAATCTCACCACCGCCCAGCAGTGGCTAGAACGAGGGCTGGCTCTGGTGAAACACACGGGACATTACAAGGTCTTGTCCTCCATCCTCAATCGCATAGGGGCGGTGCATTATCACCGCAGCGCGTGGAAAGAGGCTGCGACTTGCGTCGAGCGCTCCTTGACCCTCCGCAAGCAGATGGGAGATCTGGTTGGATACGCACGCTCCCTGAATAACTTGAGCATCCTCCAAAAGTCCGCCGGCGATTGGGACGAGTCATTGGTGAACTACGAACGCGCCGCCGAGATACAGGAACGCCTCGGAGATATCGAAGGTCTGGCTCTGACCAATCTCAATTTGGGCATACTTTACACCGAACGGGGAGAGTGGCACAAGGCCCAGAGCAACCTCCAACGCAGCCTCGAAATCGCTCAACAGATCAACCATCCCTACCGATTGGGTTCAGCGCACCTGAATTTGGGCCGGTTCCATCTCCTACAAGACCGGGAAGTGGAGTGTGCCCGACATCTCAACGCAGCCATCAACCTGTACACCGAGGCCGGCGCCCGCGCTCACCCCAACCTCAGTGATGCTTACGGCATGAGCGCGATCCTTTGCCTGAAGCAGAATAATCTCGAAGAGGCCCAGGCCTGGATCAAGCGCAGCTATGAGCTACTGGTGGAAGCCACGGGGACCACCGAGGGCAGTACAGAGGGTTGGGGACGCTACGAACAATTCCGAGGACGCCTGGCCCTCGCCCGTGATCACCTGGAGGAAGCCCAGAATCATCTCCAACGTAGCCGGGAGATCTTCCAAAACAACGGGCTATTGATAGAGATCGGTCACACTGCTTACTGGCAGGCTATCCTATGGCGCAAACTGGGACAGACCGCGCCAGCCCGCGACGCGCTGGCTAAAGCCCAAGAAATTTTCCAAAAATTAGGCGCGGCCCCGGCCCTGGACCGCGTTCGCCAAGAAATGTCCCGGCTCCCTCAATAAACCCTCGCGCCAGACAGAGTTCCAGAAACAGCAACACAGGACGGGAATTCCCGTCCTGTGTTGTTTGAAGCAATTGTCAGAATCGCCAGTTGTCTCTACTCTTCCACCCAGAGTCTAATGCCGGCCCACACTTCATAACCGCCAGCCCAGTCCTCAAGGCCGCC
>JAUWHU010000140.1 GCA_030605705.1 Thermoflexia bacterium
GTGTCCAAAAGCTTACTGTTTTTATTGAGTAACAACTCTGATATCTGGAGAGAGAACATGGCCCAAGGAAAGCGTGAGAGCCATTGGCTGGTGATACGCCGCTGTCTGGCCATCATCCAACGCGCGCAGCGCGGCCCGGCCGGTCGGGATGATTTGATCCAGACCGTTTTGGGCCAGGAAGGACCGGAAGCCTACGGGGAGGCCAGCGGCAAGGCTCTCCAGCGTCGCCTGGAAAACGACCTGCGGCGCATTCGAAACAACTTGAGGGTGGACCTGTACTTTGACCGGCGGGTGGATGGCTACGTGATCCGCGACAGCTGGCTGCCACTGCTCGATCTGCCGGACGAAGACCTGGCGACCATCGCCTGGCTGGAGCAGACCTTCGGCCACGATTCGCCGCAGCACGACGAGGTACACGCGCTACTGGGACGGCTGCGATTCTACCTGGCCCCGGAGCGGAGTGTCGTGATCGAGCGTTGCCACACGGCGCTGGCCATGGACCTGGGACAACGGGATGAGGACGAAATTTCGCCGGCGGTGTGGAAAGGATTGACGAAGGCGCTGGTGAAGCGGCGGCGGGTGGAGTTCGCTTACCGCTCCCCGCAGCAGGAGGATGGAGCGCCGCGCCGCCACGTGGTGGATCCCGACGAGCGCTACTTCGACACGGTGCGCGGACATTATTACCTGCGCGGCTGGTGCCACTACACTGATGGCCCGCTGGGACAGTACGAGCAACAACGCTATTTCTACTACCGGCTGGGCCGTATCGCCGACCTGCGGATACTACCCGACAAACTGCCCGCCACTCTCCCCAGCGCCCCGCGCTACGCCGTGGAGTATGAACTGACGCCGCAGGTGGCGCGACTGGGAATCACACACCATCGCGGGCTGGAGGTTACCGGGATCGAACAGCGGGAAACGGGAGGCGTGGTGGTGAGCAGCACGACAGATAATCTCTTCTGGGCAGTGCGGACGCTGTTGCACTACGGCCCCAACTGCCGCGTGCTGGGCGGGCCGGAGATGCTGTGGGAGATGCGGAAAGTTGTGAAGGAAATGGCGAAGATTTACGCAGAAAGCGAGTGATCCCCCATGGATGTGGGGGTGAGGGTATGGTAGAATAGGAATGTGAGAGACAAGGAGGTGAACTTTGGACGATCTGGATATGCAACATATCGCACTTCTAATTGGCAAAAAAGAACCATCGGTATTTAAGGACTATGTGGACCAGGCAGCGAACCGGGGCCTGATGCCCTACAAAGCAGTGTTACAATGGGGCGCAAAGGGTGGAGAAAGTCTCTACACCCACGTGCTCAACGGTGTCTTCGTGTTGGAGACTCTGCGCGAGCACGTAGGCTTGAACGATACAGAAGCCCACGTGCTCTACACTGCCTTCACCGTTCACGACATCAACAAAGCGCTGAACCGGCAGGAGGCCTTTGGCAAACTGGCGACACGAGAGAATATCGCCGCCGAAATCAAGAGACTGGGTCTGACCGCCTTTTTCCCTGCCTGGAAAACCTATCTCGAAGACATCACCAGTTTGGTCCGTGGGCACTCGGGTCATTATCACAGTGGTGGTGAGCGGTGGATCGCCAAACGCGACCCCGCCTACGGCCTGGGCCTGGAGCGGGTCAACGCGTTGCTGCACTTGATGCGTGCCGCCGACGTGGTAGATCTCTCACACACATTGGAGGAGAACACGCTCAAATCCGATTTCTTGGGGTATCTCAACGTCTACCTGGCCGACAGCGGCCAGCCGGTGCAATATGAATTTGTCACTCACCGGCTGACGGAGCAGCGCGGCCTTCTGACCAACGTGATTCACAATGCCATTGCCGCCGAGTTACGCGAGCGATACGAGTTGATTCCACTGCTTTACTACCCGGATGGCATCGCCTCCTTAGCTAAGAAAGGCCATGTTCCCATCATTGGTGAAGACGACTCGGCACGGATGGCGCAACGCGTGGCGCAGACCATCTCAATGATGACTGCGACCAAGTTCCGTCAGTTCATCACGCCGGCCCCTTCCGGCATCAAATTGGATGGAAAATGATTGGAACTGGG
>JAUWHU010000317.1 GCA_030605705.1 Thermoflexia bacterium
ATGAAAAGGAGGAAATCATGCCAAAGCAAGTATTTGCGTTCGAAAGGAGTGGCCCCAAACGGCTGGAAGTATCATGGAAGGGGTTCTGGAAAAACATAACCATTCAACTTGATGGCGAGACAATTGGTACCATACCGGGACAGAAACAGTTGGCGGCAGGTCAGGAA
The DNA here is from genome assembly GCA_030605705.1 of Thermoflexia bacterium. GTDB lineage: Bacteria > Chloroflexota > Anaerolineae > B4-G1 > SLSP01 > JAUWHU01. The sequence goes on from JAUWHU010000317.1 coordinate 168, forward strand.
TTTCAACTACAGGATGGCTCGACGCTGAAAGTGCAGTTGGTCAAGAAATTCGCAACAACCGAGTTACAGGTTCTGCGGAATGGGCAGCCGCTTCCTGGCTCTGCTTCCGATCCAGAGGCCAAGCTCAAGACAGCCTACGGGATGGTCTTCTTCATCGCTGGCCTGAACATCGTATTGGGGTTGGCGGCCGGGATTTTCCAGGTTGAGTTTCTTCAATCAATAGGCATAAGCTTTTACTCGATCATCTTTGGGGTGGTGTTTCTGGTGTTGGGGTACTTCGTCCAACGCAGGTCGGCCGTTGCTCTGGTGATAGCCATTGCCGTTTTTGCCCTGGATGGCATTCTGGGTCTCGTAACCGCCATATCGCAGGGGTACGATCCAAATAGCGGGGGGATAATTGCCCGTATCTTTCTGCTTATCCCGATGATTCACGGCGTCGGAGCAATTCGAGCAATCAAGAAACAATGAACACGGCCATTGTGCCGCTGGGCATGGTTGGGTAGTCGCTGAGACGCCGGGACGCTGGGACGCTACCACGTTGAGCCGCACTAATCACTAATCACCGGTTACCAGTCACCAACTTATTTTCGAGGCAGCAACCAGTCTAAGGAGCGCTAAACTATGAAGTCTATCAAGCAGCTGACGGCAGCAGAGCTATGTCAGCATTGTGACCCGGAGCAGTTTGACTTCGAGACAACCGAGGAGTTGGAGGAACTGGCCGAGCTCGTCGGGCAGCCCCGCGCCGTCGAGGCGCTGCAGTTCGGCATCGGCATTCAGCAAGCGGGGTACAACATTTTCGCCTTGGGGCCGGCGGGAACGGGGAAACTCTCCTTCGTGCGCCAGCTGTTCGAGGAGGAGGCCAAGAAGTCGCCGGTCCCGGCGGATTGGTGCTACGTCAACAACTTTGAACAACCGCACAAGCCGCGCGCCCTCCACCTGTCGCCGGGGAAAGGAGCCGCCTTGCGCCAGGACATGAAGCAGTGGGTGGAAGACCTGCGTTCCGCCCTCTCTTCAGCCTTCGAGAGCCAGGAATACCAGACCCGCCGGCAGGTCATCGTCCAGGAGTTCAAAGAGCAACACACGCGGGCCTTCGAGGAGCTGCAACGGCGCGTGAAGGAACGCAACATGATGTTGCTAGCTACTCCCGGCGGATTGGTGCTGGCTCCGGCGCGTGAGGGTAAGGTTCTTTCCCCAGACGTGCTCCAGAAACTATCGGAAGAAGAACAAAAACAGCTAAAGCAGGATCTCCAAGACCTGCAGGAATCGCTGCAGAAGATTCTCCTGCAAGTCCCCGGCTGGCAGAGAGAGATGCGCAAGAGACTGAGTACTCTCAACCGCGAGATTGCCGGAATAGCCATCGGTGGCTTGATTGGCGAGCTCCGCGAGACTTACGCTGATTTCCCGGAGGTCATCACCTACCTGGACACCGTTCAGGCGGATGTGATCGAGAACGCGAGTGACTTCCTCGATTCTGAAAGTGAATCTTCTGACGGAGACGCCTCCACCGAGGGGGATGATCTTTCCTCTGAAGGAGATTCCCCTTCGTTGCGCCGTTACCAGGTCAACGTCCTGGTAGCTCACAATGCACCGGGTGCCGCGCCGGTGGTTTACGAAGACAACCCCACGTACCAAAACTTAGTCGGTCGGATAGAGCACATTGCCCAGATGGGGACGCTGCTGACCGATTTTAACCTGATCAAGCCGGGTGCTCTGCACCGGGCCAATGGCGGCTACTTGATCTTAGACGCCCGCAAATTGTTGCTGCAGCCTTACGCCTGGGAAGGCCTGAAGCGCGCCCTACAATCCAGCCAAGTCCGCATTGAGTCGGTAGCGCACATGTACAGTCTCATCAGTACCGTCACACTGGAACCCGAACCCATCCCCCTGAACGTCAAGGTGGCGCTACTTGGCGACCGGCAGCTCTATTATCTCCTGTGGCAACTCGACCCTGACTTCGGCGAGCTCTTCAAAGTAGCCGCGGACTTCGATGAGCGGCTGGATCGTAGCACGGAAAATCAACAGCTCTACGCCCGTCTCATCGGCACTTTGGTTCACAAGGAAAAACTACGTCCCTTCAACCGGACGGCGGTGGCTCGCATCATTGATCACAGCGCGCGAGTGGTGGAGGACGTCGGTAAGCTCTCCGCGCGGATGGGCGGCATCACCGACTTACTGCGAGAAGCGGACTACTGGGCCGGGCAAGCAGGCAACTCCCTCGTCACTGCCGGCGATGTGCAACAGGCCATTGACGCGCAGCACCGTCGCGCCGACCGTGTCCAAAAGCGGCTGCAGGAGGAGATCCTGAAAGACACGCTCTTGATTGATACGGCGGGAGCGCAGATCGGCCAGGTCAATGGCCTCGCGGTGCTCCAATTGGGCAATTTCGCCTTCGGCAACCCCACCCGCATCACCGCCCAGGTGCGATTGGGCGAAGGGAAAGTCATTGACATCGAGCGCGAGGTGGAGTTGGGAGGGCCGATTCACTCGAAAGGGGTGCTCATCCTCACCGGCTTCTTAGGCGCGCGCTACACCGATGAAAGGCCGCTCTCGCTCTCGGCGAGCCTCGTCTTCGAGCAGTCCTACGGCGGCGTGGAGGGCGATAGCGCGTCGTCCGCCGAACTGTATGCGTTGCTCTCCGCCATTGCGCGGCTCCCCATCAAGCAATCCTTCGCAGTGACCGGCTCGGTGAACCAGCATGGGCAGGTGCAGGCCATCGGCGGCGTCAACGAGAAAATCGAGGGCTTCTTCGACATCTGTCAGAGCCGTGGACTGACCGGCGAGCAGGGCGTGCTCATTCCCGCGTCCAACGTCCGCCATTTGATGCTGCGGCAGGACGTGGTGGACGCCGTGGCCGCCGGGAAATTTCACGTCTACCCCGTGGAGACGGTGGATCAAGGCGTTGAGATCTTGACCGGCATACCGGCGGGTACATGCGACAAGGCCGGAAACTACCCGGAGGGGAGCGTCAATTTCCTGGTAGAAAGCCGTCTCTCTGAACTGGCCCAGAAACGGCAAGCCTTCAGCGCGCCGGCCGGGAAGGAGGGGATGTGAACCAGGAATCCCCAACGGTAAAAACAGACGAGGCGGAGCGCGCCCTTTCCATCCGGCACATTCTGGTGGCTTTGGATGCCTCACCCCACAGTTTGGCGGCCCTGAGAGCGGCGGTAGAGCTGGCCGCGCGTTTCGGAGCGGAAGTGCAAGGCCTCTTTGTCGAAGATGTTGATCTGTTGCAGTTGACCGAGCTGCCTTTCGTCTGCGAAGTGCGGGTTTACTCGGCCACCGCGCGCCACTTGAACTTCGAGGAGCTTGAACGGCGACTCCGTGCGCAAGCCGGGGAGATGCGCCGGGCGTTGCAGGCAGCGGCGAAACAGACCCAGACACGCTGGGCTTTTCGGGTGGTGCGCGGCGCGATCACGCCGGAGCTGCTGGCGGCGACCATGGAGGCCGACCTGGTGATTGTCGGAAAGAGTGGCTGGTCTCCTGCCGCCCGCCAACGTTTAGGCTCCACCGCTCAAGCGCTGTTCTTCGGGGCTTCGTGTTCGACATTGATCCTGCAGCAAAACAGTCACCTCAGATTTCCTCTGTGGCTCGTCTACGACGGCTCGCCGTTGGCAGATGACGCGCTGGCTACGGCCCTGGCCCTGACGCCGGAGGATGAAGAGACGCTGACCGTGCTCATCTTGGCTGCCGGACCGGCCACAGCGCGACGTCTGCAAGCCCGCGTCGCAGCACGGTTACAGGCACGGGGCCTGGCAGTACACTTCCATACACTCGACAGCTCACATCTCCAGGAAGTGGCGTCGCTGGCACGGCGGGAACGGTGTGGTACCCTGATCGTCCCCGCGAGCGAAACGTTGCTGGAAGGCTCAACCCTTTTGACGTTACTGGAAGAACTCGAGACGCCGGTTTTATTGGTGCGGTAGCTCCTCTTACTGAATGTTGATTGCTATCAGCCCTCCGCTATCCGCTACAGCTGTGGTCGGTCTCCTGACCGAGCCACAGACGGGCACGGTCGGCGTAGTTTGGGGCAGAAAGCCCCAATGAGACCGGCCCGGAGCGCCCCTAAATATTGAGAAGATATATCGCTATCAGTCCCCCGCTGACGGCTGACCGCTGATGGCTGACGGCTGAACGCTTACCGGGTAACAGAAGGAGAAAAACATGTTGCGATCACTTTGGCTGCGTGGAATTATAATTATCGGGTTGGCGCTGCTGCTTATGGGCTGCGCCACGGTGGTGTTGAAGCCGCCTGCGACGGCGACACCGGATGGGCTGCTGCTGTCTACCAGGGAGGTTACTGCTGCCACGCCGTCCCTCACGCCCACCCTCGTGCCTACCCCCACGCCTGATCCCTGTCCGCCCCTTCAGGATATTGCAGTTCCCGACCGGCCCGCCGGTGATTTCCCGACTTCCCACGTCGCCGCCCTGCGGGATTATCTCGCTGCAGGAGGGGATCCGTCCACGCTGCTGGAGATCTTGAGTGCTTGGGAAGCCCTGGCTCCTGAAGGAGGGACGCCCCGGCAGGCCGATCTGACCGGAGACGGGGCTACCGAGACCGTCGTTGTTTTCATCAATCCGCTCTCCGAATCTTTCCCCCCCGATGGAGTCTTAGCAGTTTACGCTTGCCGGGCCGGGAGCGTGGAGACGCTGTACACTTACACGCCCGGCGAGTATTTTTATCTCTACCTGTTGGGCACGGAAGATCTGACCGAAGACGGGCTGGCCGATCTGACTTTCGCGGAGGTGACCTGCGGAGCGCACACCTGCTGGCATACCGTTCACGTCTGGTCGTGGACGGGAAGCGATTTCCAGGAGCGGGTGGGGGGCGATTTCTCAATGCCTTACCCCGATTTCTTTTTGAGGGAGGGGCAAATCAAGGGGCGTAGCCAGGGCATGGGGTCCGTTGGGGCCGGCCCGCAGCGCGTCTACACGGAGACGTGGGCGTGGAACGGCAGCGTCATTACCTACACCACCGCGGAAGTAGGGCCGGCGACCTTTCGCTATCACGCTTTCCTCGATGGTGAAGACGCATTATTGGCTGAGGAATATGCCACCGCCTTCGATTTCTACTTGCGCGTGCTCGACGACGAGTCGCTGACTCCCTGGGCTTCTTACTACGACGCGCAGGAGGAGCGGCTGTGGCTCGCGGCCCTGGCGCGCTGGCGGCTTTTGACGATGGGCTTGGAATTGGGAAACCATCCCGATGCCGAGTTGCAGTACGAGCGATTGCAGGCCGATTTCCCGCCGGGTATCCCCGGCGCTGCGGTCGCGCAGCTGGCGCAGCACTTTTGGGTGGAGTACTTAGGGACGGGCAACGTGGCGTATGGCTGCCTCGCAGCCGTGAACGCGCCGGAAGCGCAGGAGGTCTTGGATTTTCTGAACAGCTTCGGTTACGCCAATCCCCCCTACGCAGCGGAGAGGCTGTGCCCTTTCCTGACCCCGTGATACGCAGTTTATTGTCAAAGTGTTCATGGTGACGATTTCAATCGCTCTGAACGACTAAAATCGTTACTACGACCAGCAAAATTGCTAACTTTAGCAAGAGAAGAGAGTTGTTCCTCAATAAAAACTGTGAGCTTTTGGACACGGATACCACGGATTAACACGGATTTTTCCTTGTTTTCTTACAAAAATATCCGTGTTAATCCGTGAAAATCCGTGTCCAATTTCCGGTTTTGTTTATTCAGGAACAACTCTAAGGACCAATTATGGAAGCGGACGCGCCACCGGCCCTGGCTTGGGCAGAGATTGACCTGGACGCCATTGCCTTCAACGCTGCCGGCCTGAAAGCACGAGCTGGGGACAAGGCCGAATTGATGGTCACCGTCAAGGCCAACGCCTACGGCCACGGAGCAGTGCCCGTGGCGCGGGCGGCGATTGAGGGCGGTGCAACCCGCCTGGCCGTCCATCGTGTGTTGGAAGGTGTGCAACTGCGTCGGGCAGGCATCACGGT
>JAUWHU010000469.1 GCA_030605705.1 Thermoflexia bacterium
ACTTTATCGTAGGCATCTACGCGCGGGACGCTCTTGCCCACAGGATTAGATGTTTGTGTTGTCATAGGTTGCTCCTTAAATGATAAACATGGTGCATGATGCGTGTTGCGTGGTCCGTGCAGAGTTCTTGAGCAACGGAACACGCACCACGGAACCGGCCCACAACCTTATTGCCCATTACCTGCCACGTCCAACACCGCATCCACGATCCGCACGTAACCGGTGCAACGGCAAAGGTTGCCGGCCAGGGCGTGTTTGATCTCATCTACGTTGGGATGCGGGTTCTCATCCAACAAGCCTTTGGCGCTCATCAGCACTCCCGGCGTGCAGAAACCGCATTGGACAGCGTTGTGTTCGATGAAAGCCTTTTGCAGCGGGTGCAGCTCGCCGTCCCGCGCCAAACCTTCGACAGTCTCGATCTCGTGGCCGGCGGCTTCCACGGCCAACACCATGCAGGAGTTGACGGGTTTACCGTCGAGCAGCACGGTACACGCGCCACATTCGCCGTTCTCGCAGCCGCGCTTGGGGCTGGTGATTCCCAGCTTCTCTCGCAGCACATCCAACAACGTGTGCTGGGATTTCACGGCGACGGTGTAAGGTTCGCCATTCACATTAAAGGTAATCTCATGTAGCATAGTGTGCTCCTTGTCGTAAAACGCGTATCATCTCAATAATCCGGGGCGTCTTGAGCCGGTCTTGCTCTTTTCTGCCACGAATTTCACGAATTAACACGAAAAAGAGAGGAAAATTAGTGAAATTGTGCGCAGTGTGGGCAGGGATTGCCCACCAATTCGTGGCTGATTTTTGCTGCGCTCCATGATTTGCCCCCACTTTTTGAGAAGATACTAAAACGCTAATGTTCTAACTGCTCCACCACGTGTTGCAATGCGCGGCGGGTGAGTCTGACAACCATCTCACGGCGGTAAGCTGCCGTCGCTCGCACATCGTCAATCGGATGGCTGGCAGCCAGAGCCAGTTGCGCCGCCTGCTCCAGAGACACAGCATCGTGACCGGCAGAAAGCACGGCTTCGGCTTCCGGTACACGGATGGGGGTCGGGGCGACGGCACAGAGGGCCAGCCGCCATTGGTACCCGCCGGCGTAGGGAACGGCCAGAGCCGACACACCGACGAGCGCCAGGTCCGCGCCTCGACGGCGGCTCAAACGCTCGTAGCTGCCCGCACTGCCCTCCGGTAGCGGGGGCAGAAGTACCGCGACGATGATCTCGCCCGGCCGGAGCGCGGTCTTGCGCGGCCCCAGAAAAAATTTCGTGACCGGGATGCAGCGCTCCCCTCCCGCGCCCTGGATAAGCACCTCGGCTTCCAACACCAGAAGCGCGGACAGCGTATCTCCTGCCGGAGAAGCGGTGCCCATGTTGCCACCGAGGGTGGCGCGATTGCGCACCTGCTCGTGACCCACAGCGCCGGCGGCCTGGGCCAACACGCCCCAGTGACGGTTGACCAGCGGTGAGCGCGCGATCTCGCTCATGCGCACAGCCGCGCCAACGTAGAGGCACTCACCCTCACAGACGCCGCAGCCGGGGCCGCCAGCTACCGGCTTGATGTCGCGCAGGCCGGGCAGCTCCTTGATGTCCACCACGATGTCGGGACTCCAGCGCTCGTCACGCACCATCGGGATCAAATCGGTGGACCCCGCCAGCGGCATGACCACCTTGTCAGGCATAGTCAGCAATTTGAAGGCTTCATCAAATGACTCAGGTTGGTAATAATCAAATGGTCGCATAGGACCCTCCTTCTAAAGACAAAGGATGCGTAGGGGCGCGAGTGACGCGCCCCTACGAAAATGCTCCACGGGAAACCCTAAAGACAGGTTAGGAATTCGGGTTCTCCCGCGTCTTCACGCCGAAACGCTCTGGTGGGAAGATCAGGAAGATCGCGTTGAGGATAATGCCGGCCACCGCGCCCGCCGCGATGCAGGGCAAACCATCCGGGAAAACGGTGCCCACGGGAATGGGAACATACCCTCCGCCGACCACCTGCCCACCGATAGCGACGATGGTGATGACCGCGCCCACAGCCAGCTCTTTGGGATCAAAGAGGTTGACCTTCTCCGACTGGATCAACGCAATACCTTGCATCCCGATGACACCGAAGAGATAGATGGCGAGACCGCCGGTCACGGCAACAGGGATGGAGTGTACCAGCGCGGACAGCTTCCCGACGAACCCCAACAAGACGGCCATGATGCCGGCGGTCACCAGCACCGGGCCGGAGTAGTTGCGGGTGATGGCCATCAGCGAGTTGTTCTCACCGTAGTTGGTACCGGCCACACCACCGAACATGCCGTTGATGAAGTCTCCCAATCCATCCAGGATCAGATTGAAGCCGATGAACTCGCTCAGGTGATAGCGTTTCTTCTCCAAATCGTCGGCCAGTTTGTCCACGTAGAGGCTGATCTGGTAAAGGTGAGCCGTGGATTCGGGGATAGTGGCGATGGCGATGATGGCGATGGCGGCGACAGCCTCCCAGGCACGGGAATCGCCAAAGTTGGGTAACGTGAATCGGGGGATCTGGAACCAGGCTGCATCTCGTACCGGCTGAAGGTCGATCAAATCGTAAGGAATGCTGACCAGATAGCCAACAATCGCGCCTAACAGGATGGGCAGCAAGCCGATGAAGCCGGCTCCCTGCAGGTAGACGGAGAGCGCAACAGTCACCAGCATGGTGATGAGGGCCACCATCCAGTTAGCGCTCGCCATGTCCAGGGCGGCCCCGCCCAACGTCACACCGATGACCAGAGCCACCGAGCCGGTGATGATGGGGGGCAAGACCTTATCCAGAGCGTCTTTCCCCATCTTGGTGATGACATAACCGACGATCATGTTTGCCACGCCGGTAGCCACAATGCCGACCTGCGCCAGACGCACGGCATCACCGGCGTAGACGCCGAATTCAGCGTGCGTCAAGGCGATGGTGGCAGCAATGTAGCTGAAGGAAGAACCGTAGTACAGCGGGATGAACTTGCCGAGAAAGAACCGCGACAACAACAGAGCCGTAATCGTCGCCAGACCGGATACTGTCAAAACCGTCCCGACGTCGAAGCCGACCAGCAGAGCGACCAGCACCGTAGCGGGGAACATTGTCAAAACGTGCTGGAGGCCCAACAACAACATTTGCCCGAACTCAGGTGCTTCATTGGGCAGAAATCCGTAAACCTTGGGTTTGCTCTCGTTAGCCATTAAATTTTCTCCTTAAAGGCCTATAAAAAGACTAAACGACTTGACAAAGACAGAAGCGAAAATCCAGAGTTACACCACATCCCTTTCTAATTACTCAATACTCACCTCCCTTGTAGATTACTGGAGTTTGGCAAATTTTCCCTCCCCCACAGCTACGACATGGTACCAAGAAATCGCAAGATATGGGGAACGTAGTGGCGACTTCACTCTGGTCTTGTTTGAACGACTAAAGTCGTTACTACGAGCAAAATTGCCAATGTCCAGTAAATTAAAAACGTCTTGCGTCAGCGGTACCAGGGCAGCGGTAGCTGCGCCGCCCTGGCCTTACCAAAACTTAGAGCGGCTCAAATTTGAGGCCGTAGACCGGCTCGCCATAGACGTAGCGGACCGGCTCCCAGCTAGGTTTCATGGTCATACCAGACTTGATACCCCCCAGAGACTCGGCCTTGATCTGCCCCAACGCCTTGACGCCATTCTCAAACTGGGCTATGCCGATGATCAAGAAACGCTCATCGAAGCCCCAGGGCAGGTTGAACTGCTGTGTATAAGCCAGCAGCTTGACGTTACCCTCAGGTTTAAGCTCCTCGAACTCGCGACTCTTACACTTCAGACAGCGCTCGTGTTTGGGATAGTGAATATGGCCGCATTTCTTGCACTTGTACGCCGTGATCTTGATCTCGTTCATTTCCCACCCCGCTTCAGGATGAAACACAGGACATTGTTGCCGAAGCCGCCGAAGTTGACGCTCAAGCCGGTCTTGGCATTCTTTACCTGGCGCTCTTTGGGCAGCTCATGCCGCAGCTGCCACGTGAGCTCCACCAGCTGGGCCACGCCCGTCCCCCCCACCGGGTGACCACGCGCCTTAAGCCCGCCAGAAACGTTGATGGGGATTTGTCCGCCGAGCTTAGTCTTGCCCGCCAACACGGCCTTGCCACCCTCGCCCTTCTTGAAAAAGCCTACGTGCTCGCTCTCGGCGATCTCCAGGATGGTGAAAGCATCGTGCAATTCAGCCACGTCAATGTCGCTGGGCTTCAGATTCGCCCGTTTGAAGGCCTGTTGCGCTGCTAACGTAACGGCTTTGAGATCCGTGGGGTCCTCGCGCTCCTGGAGCGCGTGGGTGTCCGTCGCCTGACCGAAGCCGGCAACCAGAATGGGAACGTTCTTGGTGAGTTCTTGCGCCATCTCCAGCGGGCAGAGGATCAAGGCCGCCGCGCCATCGCTCACAGGGCAGGCATCGTAGAGGTGCAACGGATCGGCCATCGCCGGATTGTTGACTACCGAATGAGGACTATCTAAAATTCCCTCCCGCGTGATCAGCATCTCGACGTGGGCGTAAGGGTTAAGCGCACCCATGGCCTGGTTTTTGATAGCGACCGCCACCAGCATCTCGCGGGTGAGACCATACTTCTCCATGTACAAGCGGGTGAATATACCCGCCATGCCGGGCAGAGTGATACCGTAGGGATACTCCACTTCAGGATGCGTGAGCGTAGCGACAAAATCCGTGGCCTTCCAGCCCGTGACTTCGCGCATCTTCTCACCGCCGGCCACCAGGACCGTATCGTAGTAGCCGGAGGCCACAGCGAGCACGCCGTTTTTCACCGCCGACGCGCCCGACGCCGGCCCGTTCTCCACCGTGTCCGCCGCAGCGGGCAACAGCGATAACCGGTCCACCAGCGCACTGGCGATCGCCGTTTGGTGCTGGAGAATGCCACCGCCCATGTTCGCCACGTAGACAGCATCCACACCCTTATCACCCAGGCCGGCGTCGTCCAATGCATGCATGGAAGCGTAAGCCAGCATATCAACCAATGTATCTTCATCGCGGCGTCCGAAGGGGATCATCCCGACACCGATAATCGCAACGTCTCTCATCTCATCACCTCCCCTTGACCCCGGCGATTTTCTCGCGGATCATGTCTTCGTCTGCCACGATGATCTCCCGCTCCGCTGCCTCCAGCAATGCGGGGGGTACCGGGCGATCACCGACGACCAATCGCGACTTAGTCGCAAAGTACAGCTCGCGCGTGAGACGATACGAGGGCGCGCCGCCCAGTTCGTGCGGGATGCCTGTCGGCTCCAAGCCATACTCGATCATCCAGCGCCGGAACCCGATAGGGCTTTCGGCCACGATCAACACCTCCTCTTGTTCCAAATACTCAATGTGATGTTCCATCTTAGCGGCGAAGAGGTGCGAGCCGACGCGCAGTCCACGGTCAATGGCTAAGGTGTGCAGGCTCATGCCGGTCTTCGCATTGTACATACGACTGTTCACCATGCCTACTAAAATGCCATCCACCTGACCGACGAGGCAGAACTCATTCTGCGTGCGGTGCGTGTACCAGCCCAGCAGTTCAGCATACAGACGCGCGCCGACGATATCGTAGTAGTCTTTATGGATGAACAACGTCGGATGCACCGCCTTCAACAGCGTAGGCACCTCCTCACGCCGCGCCTCACGCACCACCAGCCGTTTCCCGTTCGCCAAAGTGATCACCTTAGCCGGGTACGGGGCCTGGGGGACCTCCGGCGGGCGCAGAACTAATTCCAATTCCATATCTACTGCCATAACCTACTCCTTGTGTATAAGATTGACCGATCCATGGAACTCTGCGTAAAACGTATTGCGTATTCCGTTCTTTTGATACGCAATACGCAATACGCAATACGTCTTACTCACGCGCCTTAACTTGCGCATTGAGCCTCTTGACGTGTTGCGGGTTGTAGGCATCGCCGAACTTCGTCTTGGGCAGCTCGGCCTTCTGCGCCATCAAGCCCTCGTACTCGTCGTCATCCACAAAGGCGACGCAGCGCCCGATGCTCGATTCGCCATCAACGAAGCGCCAGGGGAAGAAGCCGATCTGCACCCGGCGATTGAGGATCAAGTCCAGGTCGCCGCCCAAACACTCCGCGTGAATGATCCCGTGGGGGAACATCTCGATGTGCATGAGCTGATACTTATCGTCGGTGAACACCTCTTCCAGCTTCTTGCCGTACTTCTTGACGAAGTGGGCGCGGGCGGCCTTGGCCTGCCGGGGCATCCAGTCGCGGATGATGGTGTTCATCGGGTGATCCGCGCTGCCGCAGTCCACGCCGATCCAACGCAGCTTCTTGCGCTTGGCCCACTCGGCGAATTCGCGGTCGGGGCCGGGATGCTGCACCATGTAACGAACCTCGTCGGCGGTGGGCATATCCCAGCCAAAGTGGTGGAATCCGGTGTGGATGATAAGAATATCGCCTTCCTTGACCTCCACCTTGTCCTCGATCATCTCCGAGGTGTAGATGTCGTAGTCGGCGACCACATCGGAGAGGTCCACCACGGCGGCATCGTGAACCAGGAAATCCATCTGCAGCTCTGCGATGTCTTTCCCGGCAGTATAGAAGTGAATCTCGCCATCCAAGTGAGTGCCTAAGTGATTGGAGTGTGTAAGAACCTGACCGTTTGCCCCGTTGGGCGCCAGCCGCTTGAAGTATTTGATCTGCAGCGGCTCGTAGGTCGGCCACGGGGGCGTGGCAATGCCCAAAGGGATCGTCAAATCTAACAATTTCATCTGTCTATACCTCCGTATGATTTATGAACATTACGTAACACGCAATACGAAATACGTGTTACGTGTTGCGTGTTGCGTGTTGCGTGTTGCGTGTTTGGAAACACTTACTCACTATCAAACTCCTCCCGCAACGCCGCGAACGCATCCTCGAAACACTTCTTGGGAGCGCGCACCAGGCCCGCGCCGACCATCCCGATGCCAGGGTTCTTATGGGCGATGCCGGTGTTGATAAAGGGCAGAATGCCGCTGGACATCACCTTGCGCGCATCAATGCCCAGTGGCGTGCCCCGGAAGTTGAGCACCGGCACGGTGAAGAATTCGTGCTCGCCCACCGTGATCTGGTACATCTCCTGCGTGACGCTCAACGCCAGCGACGAGGTGCCGCCTACGAAGCGCACGATGGCCGGGGCTGCCGCCATCGCAAAGCCGCCACACCCCACCGTCTCCGTGATGCTAGAATCGCCGATGTCGGGGTTGGCATCTTCTTCAGTATACCCTGGAAGCCACAACCCCGCAACCATGGGCGCGGGCGCGACGAACCACCGGTCGGGCATACACGCCACGCGAATACCAAAATCGGTGCCGTTGCGCGCCATCACCGTGACGATGGTGCTGCCCTTCACACCTTCGGCGGTCTCGATCATCGCCTTGAGCGCGGGCATCGAAAGATTGAGGAAGAAGTGGTCGTTGCTGTCAATGAACTTCAGCACCTCCACCGTGGTTTCCTTGTCTGAGGTCTGCACGATAGCGGGCGCGAGTTGGCGGATAAGCAGCGAGGTGGCGGCGCGATTGCGGTTGTGAACCTCGTCGCCCATGTGCAACGCCTGCGCGATGATGCTCCGTAGGTCAATTGGCCCGGTCACTTCCAGCGCGCGTAGCAGTGCGGGATAGAGCGTTTCATCCATCCACTTGAGGTGCGCGATAACGTCATCGCCATAACCACCGTAACGCAGCACCTTGCCCAGCCCCTCGTTCTGCGTGGCGTAAGTCACGTTGCCGAAAGTCACATTCTTGATGAT
>JAUWHU010000408.1 GCA_030605705.1 Thermoflexia bacterium
TCTCAACACCTGCGTCCAGGTCGCGCCGCCGTCGCTGGATGTCTGCAGGCCCTGGGTCGGCGTCCCGGCGAAGAGCGTCCGATCCACGGCGTAGTTGGGGGAAGGGACTAAGCTGCGGGCGGGCACGCTCGCAGTCAGCCAGGTCCAGGTCGCACCACTATCGCTGGAACGATAGAGAGCGGAGGCTGTCTCGCTGGCGGCCGTGGCTGCCCACAGCGTGTGATCCTGCGAGAAGTCGGGGGAGAGGGCCAGCGCCATACATGCCGCTCCGTCGAGCGTCGCAGTCCAATTTTTGCCGCCGTCGGTGGAGCGGTAGCAGCCGCCGGTGTAGCCGCCAGACGCGCCGGCAGCGGCGAAGGCCAGCCGGTCGTTGGTGAAGTCGGGGGAAAAAGCGACCGCGCGGACGCGCTCCAGCCGCCCGGTGACGATTTGCCAGTAGTGGCCTCCGTCGCCGGATAGCGCGAGGACGCTGCTTTCCGTGACTGCGCCTTCCGCAGACAACACAGTGAAGCTCGTCCCGGCGAGGAGGGTGGCCGGATCGCCAGGAGCGACTGCCAGTGTACGCACCGTCAACCGGGGCAGGCCCCGGTCACACCGGCTCCAGTACATGCCGGTGTTCTGCCCGCGATAGATGCCAGAACCGGTGGCAGCGAACATGTAAGGCGGATTCGAGGTGTCGGGTGTGAGCGCCAGGTCGTGAACTTCCCCGCCGAGGATGCCTGTGGGGTAAGGGGCCTCCGGATCGTACCAGCCCACTGGCGACCACTCGGTTCCGCCATCTTCGGTGAGATAGGGGCCGGGGTCGGCGGAGCTAGCCGCCAGGATGAGGTGGTCGGTGGCGAAGGTGGGGGAGAAGCGCAGGGTGTGTCGGCCGGCGGGGGCCAGTTGGACTTCAGGGGGCGCCCAGGTGACGCCGTCATCGTGAGAGAGATAAAGTTGTCCATTGTCGCGGTCGGCGGCGATGAGGGCCCGGTCGGTGGCGTAGGCCGGCGAGACGGCGAAGGTGCTGAGGTTGCCGCTCAAGCCGGTTGGGTTCCACGTTGTGCCGCCGTCGGTGGATTTGTACAGCCCCTCACTCTGTGCTAAGGCGAAGAGGGTGTAGTCGGTGGCATAAGTCGGCGAAAAGACCAGCTCGCTCACGCTATGCGTGAACAGCCAACCGCTGACCGCCGTGAAGCTCGCGCCGCCATCGGTGGAGCGGTAGATGTACGTCCCGGCTAAGACGTAGAGGGTTCGGTCGCTGTCGAAGGCGGAGGAGATAGCCAAGGTCGGCGCGCTGGGGGGGTGAATCCAGGCCGGCGTCACATCCACCCACGAGGTTCCCCGATCAGTGGAGCGGCGGATGCGGAAGTCCTCTGGGACTCCCGTGGTAGCAAAGATCGTCCCATCGGTGGCGTAGGCCGGCGAGATTGCCAGGTCGGTGATAGGCCAGTCCCCGGGACTGACCAGTCGCCAGCTCCGGCCCCATTCTGTGGAACGGTAGATCCCCCGCCCCCTCATCCCGGCGAAGAGGGTGTGGTCTGTAGGGTAGTCGGGCGAGAGGGCGAGCACCGTCACATAGCCCCCGTAGGGGCCGGGCAGTGGCTGCCACGGCGGGACTTCCGCCCGGCTGTTTTGAGCAACGGGCCAGCCCAGCAATATGATCAGGCTCAGCGTCAGTAAAAATTTCCTTCTCATTTCGCAGCTCCTCTCTGACAGCGCCGCGCCGGTTTGTAGCAGTCGCCGCACGGCGCTGTGTGAAGTGTGGCTGAGGCTCAATGGCTGCGATGAAACGTGGCAGTTTTCACCACCTCAAGGATTGCGTCATAACTCAAAGCCCGCCACGCCTTGACGGTGGACGGGCCGAGAATGATCATGTCTGCTGCTACGGCGGTCTTCACCGTCCAGGCAATACGCGAGTCGCCCCGGTCGTTTGACCCGGCGCCTCCTTCAATCTGATCTCAGTATAAGATATTTTTGAGGAAATGGCAAGGCTTCTAACCCTGAACCCTGGGAGCAGTTTTTTATCCGTAAAATCCGTGTCCTACGCGACTGAAGTCGCTACTACGTCCCCCACATTTTGCCCGTAGTAACAACTTTAGTCGTTCATAGCGGCTGAAGTCGCCACTACAACGAGCGCACGAAACGCTCCAGGCGTTCCAAGCCCTTCTCGATGGTCGCCCGATCCGTGGCGTAGGAAAGGCGGACGTTGGCATCCGCGCCGAAGGCGATCCCCGGCACGATGGCGACGTATTCCTGTTCCAACAACCGCGCGCAGAAGGTCAGGGAATCCAGCCCGATGGCAGCGATATTGGGGAAGACGTAGAAAGCCCCTTGAGGTTGGGTACACGTCAAGCCGGGGATGGCGCGGACGCCCTCGAACATCAAGTCGCGGCGGTGTTCAAAGTGCTGCCGCATGATCTCCACCTCGTCCTGCGCCCCCTCCAACGCGGCAAGCGCGCCGTATTGCGCGAAGGTGTTCGCGCCGGAGGTGCTGTGTGATTGGATGTCAATCGCTGCCTGGATGACGTGCTGTGGTCCGGCGGCATATCCCAGTCGCCAACCCGTCGCGGCGTAGGCTTTGCTGAAGCCGTTGCAGGTGACTGTCAGGTTGAAAATTTCCTCGCCCAGACTGCCGATGCTGAGATGCCGCGCCCCATCGTAGAGCAATTTCTCATAGATCTCGTCGGAGAGCACGGCGATGCGGTGCGCGACGAGCACTTCGGCCAACGCCTCGATCTCCTCCGGCGTGTAGATGACCCCGGTGGGATTCGAGGGCGAGTTGAAGATCAGGACGCGCGTCCGTGGCGTGATCGCGGCACCCACCTGCTCCGGCGTGACCTTGAAGCCGGTTTCCTCAGTGGTGGAGATAAAGACGGGTTTGGCGCGGCACAATTTCACGATCTCGGGGTAGCTCACCCAGTAGGGGATGGGAATGAGCGCCTCGTCGCCGGGGCTGAGAAGCGATAACAACACATTGAACAGCGCCTGTTTGCCGCCGGTGCTCACCATCACCTGCTCCGGGGCGTAAGGCAAGCCATTCTCGCGTCGCAATTTCTCAGCGATGAGTGCGCGCAGACGGGGGACGCCGCCGGCAGGGGCGTACTTAGTTTTCCCCGCGTCCAGGGCTGCTTTGGCCGCCTCGCGGATATGCGCCGGCGTGTTGAAGTCCGGTTCCCCCACGCCGAAATTGCACACGTCAATTCCTGTGGCTGCCAGCGCCTTAGCCCGGCTGGCAATCGCTAAGGTCATCGAAGGTTGCATCGTCGTCGTTCGATCGGCCAACAGGATCATGGGTTGCTCCTTATCAGATATGAGTCCCCTGAAAAAAGTTATCTCACCACAGAGGACACTGAGAAAAGATTAAGTTTTAGTGTACAAATATTTAACAGTGCATATCAAAAAGTTAATTTTCTGAAGGCTAAGTTTAAAATCTCTGTGCTCTCCGTGGTGAAATTCTTGGTTTTTTCAATAGACTCAGATATGATTCCTCCATTATTATGTCCCATTTGGCCCCTGACACAAGCGGAGGGAGAATGTGCAAATGGCAAATGTGCGAATGGTAAATGGTGAATGGTGAACTGATGGTCAAATACCCGTTCGCGGCTATAATGGACTGCCAACGGCTTTCTGTCCCCAGACGCCCCCGGGGACGGGGGCTACGAGCAGAGCTGCGAGCCTTGGGGAGTAGAATTGAACAACCCTGGAACTGCAGGAGAGAATTATGAGCACATTGATCAAGCACGTGACTGCGCTCACCTTAGATGAAGCGGATACTATTCTGCAGGACATCGAGATCGCCTTAGCCGGCTCCACCATCGTCGCCGTCGGCAAAGCGCCGGCAGATTTCGCGCCCGACGAGATCATCAACGGGCGTGACCTGCTCGCGCTACCGGCCTTCTTCAACGCCCACACTCACGCCGCGATGACCTTAGAGCGCGGCTGGGCCGAGGACTTGCCCTTCGACCGCTGGCTCAACGAGAAGATCTGGGTCGCCGAGTCCGCGCTGGAGGAAGAAGACGTCGCCTGGGGAACTGCGCTCGCCGCCGCCGAGATGCTCCGCAGCGGAACCGTCGGCTTTGCCGACCATTACTTCTGGATGGATCAAAGTGCGCGCGTCGTCGAGCAGAGCGGGATGAAGGCGCTGCTGGCCTGGTGCCACTTTGGCCTCGGCGCGGAGAAGGAGGTCGGGCAAATTCCCTTCGCGGAAACTGTGGCCTTCGCGGAACGCTGGCAGGACGCCGCCGGTGGGCGCATCCACACCACGATGGGGCCGCATTCGCCGTACATGGCCCCGCCGGAGGTGCTGGCCCGCTTCGCCAGGGAAGCCCAGCGACTCGGCGTGGGCGCACATTTTCACCTGAGCGAGTCGGAGGAGCAGCTACGCAATTCTATCGCGCGGTATGGCAAGACGCCCACCGCTCACGTCGCCGCCCTGGGCCTGTTCGACCTCCCCCAACCGGCGCTCGTCGCCCATTGCAACGTCGTCACAGACGACGACCTGGCCTTGCTGGCGGAAAAGGGCGTCACCGTCGCCCACACGCCGAAGACCTACCAGAAGCTCGCCATGCAGATGCCCCCCCTCGCGCGGATGCTGGAGCATGGCGTGAAGGTGGCCCTCGCCACCGACGGCCCGGCCTCTAACAGCGACCTGAATATGCTGGAGGTCATGCGCATCACGGGACTGTATCAAAAAGGCGCGCTCGGCGACCCCGAAGCCCTGCCGCTAACGCAGCTCTTACGTCTGGCGACCCAGTCTCCGGCTGCGGCGCTGGGTTTTTCCCAGAGCGGCGTCCTGGCTCCGGGGCATCCCGCCGACCTCATCCTCGTGGACACCACCGCGCCTCATTGGATCCCGCGTCACGACTCGGCGGCGGGCATCGTCTACACTGCCCATCCCGGCGACGTGGCCTACGTCTGGTGTGACGGGCAATTGCTCTACCGCCAGGGTGAATATCTCACATTGGACATTGAACGCATCCGTTGGGAAGCGGAAAAACGCGCCTTTCGCATGGTCGGCAGGCCGATGACCTCCATGCGAGCGTATCAAGGGTAAGTTTCAGAGTATCATCTCAATATTCTAAGGCAATTTTTACCACGGAGGACACAGAGTTTTCTTATTTTTCTCCGTGTTGTGGGCACTGCCGGCCCACACTGCGCTCTGTGGTAAGAATGACAGACAACGGGATGTTTCTCTCTATTTATTGAACAGATACGTTTCAGATACTGCTCAATTGTTTTTTGGTTCTGGCTTGTCCAGGTTAGAGGTACCCATGTTATACACCCAAGACCTCCTCTGGTTGTTCGCCTATCCAATTTACCAAACTCTCGGCACGCTGCGCCACGAAGCCAGCCATGCCCTCGTGGCCCTTCTGGAAGGCGCGCAAATCCGGGATTTTGTCATCTGGCCCACCCCATCGCAGCAGGGCAGGATAACCTGGGGATACGTGAGCTGGGCGGGAAATACGAGTTGGCTGACCACGGCAGCGCCCTATGCCTGTGATCTGCTCACCTACGCTCTCTGCTTCTGGCTGTGCATGACCCGTCCGTTTTCCCGCCGCTGGGTCTGGCTGAACCTGATGATCTTAGGATTGGTATCGCCGCTCATCAACTCACTCTATAATTACGTGGGTGGTTTCTTCAAAAGCAACGATGTGGGGCGTTTATTGCAAACTCTTCCCCCGGTTGCCGTACACCTGTACTTCCTGGCAAGCATCTCGGTCTACATTATCGGGCTGATGGTGGTTCTCAAACACCCTCGTCCGACGGCATTCCGCCGACCCTCTCAAGTGTAAATCACCTGGACCTCAACTCTGTTGCTGAAAACATGACACAGATAAAGAAGAAGATCAGATGAATCACTTCCAACCATTGAGAAACTTCCGCGATCTCTACCACGAATACCCTCCGCAGTTTCGGGTCCTGATCGGCGCATTGTTCATTGACCGGTTAGGCGGCGCATTGATCTTCCCCTTCCTCACCCTCTACATCACGCGCCAGTTCGGCGTGGGCATGACGGAGGTCGGCATCATCTTTGGGCTTTTCTCGCTCTCCAGCATCGTCGGCAGCATGATCGGCGGCGCGCTCACCGACCATCTGGGGCGCAAGCAAATGCTGATCGCCGGCCTGGTGATCAGCGCGTTGACCAGCCTGTTCATGGGGGCGGCCCATTCATTCGCGCTCTTCTGCAGCGGCGCGGTTATCGCGGGGCTGTTCTCCAACATAGGCGGTCCGGCACAGCAGGCGATGGTAGCCGATCTGCTGCCGGAGGAACAACGCGCCCAGGGATTCGGTCTGCTTCGCGTTGTCGCCAACCTCGCCGTCACCATCGGCCCGGCGATCGGTGGCCTGTTGGCCGGCCGTTCCTACCTGATCCTCTTCATCTCCGACGCCGTGCTCAGCACCATTACCGCTGCCATCGTCCTCGTAGCCATCAAAGAAACCCGGCCGGTCTCCCAGGCCGGTACACCGGAACAGACGGTAGGCCAGACCTTCCGAGGCTACGGCGAAGTCTTGCGAGACACCACCTTTATTCTGTTCATCGGCGCTTCGATCCTGATGGTTTTCGTCTACATGCAGATGAACAGCAGCTTAGCGGTCTACTTGCGAGATACCCACAGCATCCCCGCTCAAGGCTTTGGCTACCTGTTAAGCCTCAACGCCGCCATGGTCGTGCTGTTCCAATTCCCTGTCACCCGCCGGATCGCCAAATACCGTCCCTTACGGCTGATGGCGGCCGGATCGCTGCTCTATGCCATCGGGTTCGGGATGTATGGCTTTGTCTCCACCTACGCCATGTTCATCGCAGCGATGGTGATCATCACCGTAGGGGAGATGCTCACTGCGCCAACCGGTCAGGCCCTGGTTGCGCGCTTCGCGCCCGAGGACATGCGCGGCCGGTACATGGCGGTCTACGGATTCAGCTGGGTGATCCCTTTCACCGTTGGCCCGCTCCTGGCCGGGTTGATCATGGATAACGCCGACCCGCGCTGGGTCTGGTACGCCGCCGGGCTGATCGGCCTGGCAGCTGCCGGGGCGTTCGCCCTGCTGCAACGCCGGGCAGAATGAGTATGCTCCGCTCACCATTCTCTATCTCCATTCTCCATTCCCTCTCTCTCTCGCGCTATCTCTCTTCTCTATTCTCCATCCTCCACTCGCAGCATTTGACAAGTTCGCCGCTTTACGTATAATGTCCGTTGTCAGTGCCCCAGTGGCGGAATTGGCATACGCAGCAGGTTGAGGGCCTGTGCTCGCAAGGGCGTGGAGGTTCGACTCCTCTCTGGGGCACCAAGTCAGTGCTTGAGCTACGTAAAAGGGCCTTCCATAACCGGAAGGCCCTTTGCTTGTACCTGCCTCGAAAATAACCCGGCTTGTAGTAGGCGATTTATCGCCGTGATTCGGGCGACCACAAGGGGTCGCCCCTACATTGCGGCAAATTTTTGTTCTTGGTGGTGTGTAAACACTCGTGACAACTTCTCAATAATTCGGGATAAACATTCCGTCATCTGTTATTTTCACCACAGACCGCAGGTGTGGGCACTACCTGCCCATACTCCGCTCCGTGGTAAAAATTGCCCCGGAATATTGAGATGATACGTGACTGGTGACCGGCGATTGGTCACTGGTCACCTTCTGCCGCCAACCCGGCGGCCCACCCCAACGCGACATCCACGAGCAACGCCAGCCATAAATTTTGGGTTCGGATGTAGAGCAAGATACTCACCACGGCCAGCGCGGCTCTGACGAGCAGATCGCGCCCCCGTTGCGGGGAGCGCAGTTCCGCCCAGCGTGCCGGGTTCAGCGCGGCTTCCAGCACGACCGGCAACAGGCCGAGCCATGCTCCGCTGCCGATCCCCCATACCAAGACGAAAGGTTCCCGGTAGAAAGCCCAGTGAACCTGGTGATAGAACGCTTCACGGAACGCAAACCCCAAATCGCGCCGCAGGGGAAACGCTTTTCCGATGGTATGCCGGGTTGTGCGCCGGCCCAGAGCCAATAGCGCGGCGGTCCCCGCCATGATGCTCAACGCCCAACCCAGGTCTCTCATCAAATTTACCCAGTTGCTCTGGACAGCTCCGAGGCCGGCGGCGTCCGACCATAGCCACGGCTGCAAGCCCAATCCCCGTTCTGTGAGTGCGCCGCGCCAGAAAAGCGCCGCAGCCGGGATACCGATGGCGTACAGCAGGCGGGCGCTCTGGCTGAGCCAGGGTCTCCCGCGCCAATGATGCCAGCGTTCCCACCACGACCATTGAGGAGCGCGGGGTCGCCGCGCCAACCAGCCGGCCCAGCTCACGATGAGGGCGATCCCCAACGAGCCGGCCAGCCAGAGCCAACGTTCTTGGAACGAGAGAACTTCAGCGTTCATTGCCGGTGATTTCCCTGATGGGGACGGTGATGGTGATCTTAGTGCCCCTGCCGGGCGTGGATTGGATGATGGTTTTCCCGTTCACCAACATCGCCCGTTCCGTGAGATTGAGCATACCTAAACTACCCCGGCTATCGTAGTTGGCTTCCACGGCAGCGACGTCAAACCCTATCCCATTATCCTCAACCTCTGTCACTACGCTCATCCCTCGCGTGTAAAGCCGGACCCAGAGGTCGGTGGCTTCGGCGTGCTTGCGGGCATTAGTCAAGGCTTCCTCAACGATGTAGAAGATGGCTCCCTGTGCGGCCTTATCAAGGTAGCGATCCACCTCGTCCTGCACCTCAAGGTGAATGGGTAGCGAGTCAATTTCCACCATTTTGGCAATGTATTGCTTCAGTGCCGCCGTCACCCCTTGCGTTTCCAGGATCAGCGGACGCAGAGTAAAGAGCATCTGGCGGATCTCTTTCGTGGTTTTGCGAGCCAGATCTTCCAGCTGTTTCAATTCCTTCTGCGCCGCCCCGGAATCTTTCTCGACAAGCAGGCGAACATAGTTAAGGTGCATAGCGATGGCAGCCAGGGTCTGCGTTGGCCCATCGTGCAGGGCGCGGGCCAGCTTCTTGCGGGCATCTTCATCCACCGCTACCAACCGTTCTTTCTCCTCTATGAGATTTTGGTAGAGGCGGGCGTTCTGCAAGGCCAACACCGCCTGGTTACAGATAGCTTCCAACAAATCCTGAAAATCTTCGGGATAGATATCTGACGCAGGGCCGGCCATGATCATGGCTCCGTAGCTCTCGAAACCCGCCCGCAAGGGTACGACGATGGCCTGACGACAATGGTGCATAGCGACCAGCTGTCCCAGTTCAGGATCAACGCCCGGGTTATTGACCAGGAGGGGGCCGGTATGTTGGATCGCTGTCGCCAGCGCTCCCTTCTGTGTGAGAAAGCGCGTCTGTTTGTCCTGGCGTGTAAGCCCCCGTGAAGCGGCTACGTACAGGCTCCGATCCATACCGAACAGCAGAATGAACTGGATTTGAGGAGGCGCGTCTTGGGCCACAAATTCCTGCAAGCCGGTGCTACTTACATCCAGAGCGGTTTCCAGGACGCGCTCGTAGTTCAGTGTGGCGCTGAGCAGGCTCGCCAGTTTAAAGATCAGCCGTACCTTTTGATGCTCGATCTCGATTTCCGTCCTGGACTGTTCCTGCTCCTCTTCGCGCTCCTTTATCAAGGTGTATTTGATCTTCGCCCCCACGTAGCTGACCGCGCCTCCCGCCAGCAAAAGGACGAGTCCACTACTAACGTAGTGGAATGAGTTGCCTACCAGCTTCCAGAACGGCGTGCCGGTAGTTAGCCCCAGCGCATTCCAGGCGCCGATCCAATAAATGGCGACGGTCACGACAGCCAGCATACTGCTGAGCACCCACGAGTAACGCAGGGCCGTGGTGATGATGGGGATGAAAGTGATAAAGAGCAGTGGGCTATCCAAACCTCCCGACGCGAAGAGCAACCCCAGCGTGAGGGCAATATCCAAAATCAGAGTGAGGATAGGCCTTGAGGCGAAAGAAGCTTTGCGCACCAGCGTCAACATGACCAACATGTTGGCGATGCCCCCGACAACCAATAGGATGATCACCGCCGGCTTCACGGTGGTCTGCGCAGAAATCGCCTGGACGCTTTCCATGATCGCTACAGCCAGGAGATAAAACCAGCGCAGATTGCTGTAGAGCCACTCTATCTTGAATTCGGGTTCAAAGGTCTTGATTTTCATGTGGCCTTCACTTTATTATGGTGTTTGGAATGTGAGATATATGAGTCTACTGAAAAAACCAGGAATTTCACCACAGAGGACACAGAGATTTTAAACTTGACCTTGAGAAAATTGATTTTTTGACGTGTGAAGTGGAATTTTCTTAATCCAAATATCAAATTCCCTCTCTCTTCTCCGTTTATGGGCACTACCTGCCCATACTACGCTCCGTGGTGAGACGCCCTTTTTTCAGGGGAGTCTTAACTAAATCGAAAAACGGATGCGCAAGATGTCGCCATCCTGGACAATATAGTTCTTCCCTTCGAGGCGGAGTTTGCCCATTTTTCGCGCCGCTGCCATGCTGCCCGCAACCATAAGGTCCTGGTAGGCAATGACCTCGGCGCGGATGAAACCCCGCGCCAGATCGGTGTGGACCGTCCCGGCGGCATCCAGCGCCGTAGCGCCCTGGCGAGCGGTCCAGGCACGCACCTCGTCTTCACCCACGGTAAAGAAGGATTGGAGTCCCAGCAAGGCGTAGGAGGTCTGGATGACCCGATTGAGTCCCAGCTCCTGAATACCAAACTCCTGCATGAACAACCCCATCTCGTCAGGCTCTAACTGCCCGATTTCCATCTCCAGCTTGCCGGCGAGGGACATCAACTCAGTTTGCCGGTGCTCGTAATGCAGCACCTCCGTCGGGTCAAGGGGGTCCTCACCGGCGTTGAGCAGGACAAGAGTGGGTTTGAGGCTGAGAAACCCGAACCCGTGCAGCGTCTCCCTCTCCCCCGGCGTCAGGTCAAAATCGCGGAGGGGAATCTCGGACTCCAGGGCCGTGCTCAACCGCTGGAAAAGGCTCTGTTGCTCCTGAAGGAACTGGCGCTCAGCGCCGCGCGCGCCCTTGCGCAGCCCTTCGGCGATACGCTCCAGACGATTTTCCACCGTGAGCAGATCGGCTAAGATCATCTCGCCGTGGAACAGTTCCAGGTCACGCTGCGGCGCGACGCTGCCGAGGGGATGGGGGACGACTGTACTCTCGAAAGCCCGCACGACGTGGATCAGCGCGTCCAGCGTGGCGATATGATTGCGCAACTGCCCGCTAAGCCCTCTCTTGCCCATACCCTCAAGGCCGGCGACGTCCGTGTAGGTCACTTTGGCATAGATCGTCTTATCACGCTGGAACATCTCGTTCAACCGGCCCACCCGCTCATCGGGAACATCAACGACGGCGCTGTGGATCTCCATTTTCCCCGTCGTGGCCGGGGCAGTGGGACGATCTCCACGGGTCAAGGCATTGAAAATAGTGGTCTTACCGCTGGTCGGCAATCCGATGAT
>JAUWHU010000221.1 GCA_030605705.1 Thermoflexia bacterium
ACATCGGGGTTCTGGGCGGTGCCGCGCATCACGGGTCTATCGGGATTGAGGCCGCGCGCGCGATGAGCCAGGACCATGTCGTCGTCCATCATCGCCCGGATGTCCTCACGGGTCAGCTGCTCGATCTTGTTAATCTCGTGGCTGCTACGGAACCCATCGAAAAAGTGTACGAACGGCACCCGCGCTTCCAACGTCGCCGCCTGCGCGACAAGTGTGAGGTCATGCACCTCCTGGATCGAGTTGCTCGCCAGAAGCGCGAAGCCGGTGGCGCGCGTCGCCATCACGTCGCTGTGATCGCCGAAGATGGAGAGAGCCTGGCAGGCCACGCTGCGGGCCGAGACGTTGAAGACCGTCGCGGTCAACTCGCCGGCGATCTTGTACATGTTGGGGATCATCAGGAGCAAGCCCTGGGATGCGGTGAAGGTCGTGGTCAATGCGCCGGTCTGCAATGCACCGTGTACCGCGCCGGCCGCGCCCCCTTCAGCCTGCATCTCTGCGACTAAGGGAACAGTGCCCCAAATGTTCGTTTCCCCCGCAGCCGAATAAGTGTCGGCTAACTCGCCCATCGGGCTGGAGGGAGTAATCGGGTAAATAGCAATCACCTCATTGATTTTGTGAGCCACGTAGGCGCACGCGGTGTTACCATCTACAGTCACCATCTTACGTTTTGCCATGATAACCTCCTGACTGTGTTATGAAATTATGTTTGAGAAATATTGCATTGGATGTTTCTGTGTAACGGCCTGGGCGTCAGCCGCCTGCGAAGCGCTGGTTACATGGCGCTATGACGGTAAAAGAAAGACCAAACGGCAGACCGGTCTATCTCTGATCGAACCAAGTCTCGTTGGCGAATGCATCACCAATCGTATACCCAAAAACTCACCCAGTCAACCCAGAAGTTCGTTCGCAGGCTGACGTCGGTGGCGGCTTCAAAGGAGACACGAATCGTCTGCCCTGCATACGCCTGCAGATCAAAAAATTCATCGTGCCACGGATCTCCTTCAGGACTGCGATTGGTTACTGTCTTCAAGGTCTGCAACAGGTTACCGTTAGCATCTCGTATGCGCACGTATAAAAGGTCATAGTCGGCGGTAGTGCTGGTCTCCTCTGTTGACATCCACCAACGGAAAGAGAAAGTCGCGTAGTCTGCCGGTGCAGCCGGACACACGAGCTGGTACATGCGATCCTGATTGGAATTATAGCGGCCCAGCCAGGCGCCATATTCGGTATCGCCGTAAGGATGTACGATTGGCTCGGGGCCATTGGTACGGCTGGTCGTCCACCCCGTGTTGTCGCCTGTGTTGAAGTAGCCATTGACAATGAGTTGACCATAATGCGGCGAGCAGTAGTTGTTCAAGACCAGTGGGAGAAAGGTGTGGTACTGCCGCCATTTGAGTGCATCCGCGGTCACCCAGCGTGTGCCGGCTGATTCGCCGGTGTAAGCAGACACACCTGCTGACCCATGACCAGGAATCTGATATGTTCCCAGTGGAACCCACTTGTTTTGATGCCAGCGCTGGCTTACCGTTGCAGACAGCCAGCCACTATCGGTCCAGATACCGTAGGTGACTTGTTGGCTAAACGTGAGACCTCCAGCGCCATCGGGGTCCTCGGGAACAAAAGCGTATACTTTGCAAGGGCCCGGTCTGAGCGGATTAGAGATTGTAGAGGTTGACCAGGTATGATAATCGTATTGGGTAGCAGTGTTAGAGCGGTAGAACGTGTGGTAGCCGTTGCCACGATTGCTCACCTGCCAGTTTGCGAGAGGGAAAGCAACAGAGCCGGTCCCTGCATCTTCCACGATAGTATCGGCGCACGAGATGGGGTCCTCGTCGCGGCTGCGCCACAGACAAGTGGACTCCTTGCCGTTATAGTCGAACAGCGGGTCGCGGCCTTCGCCGCGCCATCCAAAGGGATCAACTGCATAGGTGGTGTTGGCATAGCCGCCGTGACGCACGCCAAAATGCAAGTGTGCGGGAGTACCAGGCGGCGTAGCCCCACTCTCAGCAATGTGCTGGCCTGCTGTTACGGCATCTTCTTCGGCAACCAAGAGCGTATCCAAGTGTGAATATTGGGTGTAATAGCCGTTGTTGTGATCAATCACAATCGTTCTACCATACCCATTTCTCCAGTTCCCCCAATCTGCAACTACGACAGTCCCTGCCGCAGCCGCCAGCACATCTGTTCCAGTGGTCATAGACCAATCCCACCCGTCGTGCCCGTCGTAAGGGTATGGCTCCCCTGTTTTGTTAGCGTAAGAGGATGGTACTCGTTCTCCGTTGTAAATCTGGATGTAGCCATCCGCCCCAATTCCATAGCTTGGCTCATCGTGATCAAAGTACGCCGTAGTGCGGTACGTTCCATCGAACGGGGGCCACAATCTGATCCCACCAGCACGAACCCGGTCGGACGAGATAAAAATTAGTAGTGCAGTTGTTGCTAAAACAAGAGCCAAGAAAACGATGATGCTTACTTTCCGCTTCATCGCTCCTCTTCCTTCCATGACGACGAGGGGGGTAGCCATGCTAAGGCGCTATTCCACCTACCAGTTTCAGAAACACGATAAAGCTGGCTGCCGTCAACGCTGGCAACCCACACTTCTACGTAGACAACCCCTGGACTATACATTTCAGGTTCACCCATGATGATAGTTGAAACAAAGGCAACAAACTTGCCGTCCGGCGACCAAGTCGTGTGTGTGTTGCTGCGCCCCTCAAATGCGGAAAGCCTCGTAATCCCCCCCGTGATCGTATCCACAACGTAGACGTTGGTTCCCGGTCCTCGCCAATCGCCAAGAAAGAGAGAAAGGTCATCTACCCGCACGAAGGCAATATAGCTACCATCAGGAGACCAAACCGGGCAACATTCTCCGTAGTTATTTGCCACAAATCTCGCACCAGTTCCATCGGAGTTCAACATCCACAATTCAGATGGATCGTTGGCTGAAGGCATGGAACCCGGTTGGTAAGAGTAAATTAGTTGTTCACCGGCGGGTGACCACGAAAGGGCGTGAATTACACCTTCCACCTTGTACACCAGTTGTTTGTTCTCACTACCTATCCGCATAGTCCAAATCTCGCTGATCTCTTTGTGATCCTCCGCATAAGTGACAGCGTATGCGATTCTGGTATCATCTGGACTGAGCGATATGTTGTGAGCATACGAATAAACTTGATCGGGAGAAGTGGGCAAGTCCAATTGGCTATGCTGGCCCGTATTAATGTCTACTAGCAAGGCGCCACCTGGAATCACGCCTTCAAGTTGATTGCCCGCAGTCGGTCGAAACAACAGCTGGTTGTCGCGCGTCCAGTCCCAAAAACCTCCCAGGCATCGCTCCTGCTTGCCAAGAGGGCACCATATTTGACCCGATATTCGCTCCATAACAAGTAGTAGGTTGTCCTGTGGCCCTAAGCAAAATTCCATGGCCAAGTACTTACCGTCTGGCGAGGGATGCAGGCCTACCAGGGCGTTCTCGTATGGTAGATTAACGGCTACATCAAATTCTGACTGCTGTTTCCCTTGCTCATCCATACCAACCGCGTGCAACTCCGAATATCCGGCATTGTCGGCCACATAGTACAGTGACTGTTGATCGTCAGGTGGAGAACCAACAGGTGCCAGGCTTGGCGGGCGCGTCGGCGTCGGCTTTGGTGGCTCTGGTGTCACCTGCGGCGGCCAGGGCACGCCGGTGGGCCAGCCAGGCGGCGGGGGAACTGTTGGGGTGGCACTGGGTATGGATGTAGCTGTGCTCTGTGGTTTTTCAGGCAAAGGAACCGGCGTCCCCAGAGGCGACATCTGCCCCTCTTGCAGTGCGGTAGGCAAGGATGGCGGAGCGAGAGGGGAAGCGGAGAAAAACCATTGCCCAAGACTGGGCAACGTGCCACTTATCAATCCCAGGCCAATGATCAACACAACTAGCGCCAGTAGGCTGAACAGAATGCTGATGGGTTTGCTAATGTGTTTCATCTTTCACTCCTTTCGGTTTGGCTATGCACCGTGAAACCGCCATTCTGACCAATTATAGCACTGCCTGATGATGGGTCAAAAGGTGGTGATCAGTCCGCAACCAGTCTAGACCTCTTCACCGAACCGCCCCCGGAAGTGCAGGAAAAATCCGTATCCCAGGAACAACACCAGGAAGGCCGTGACGGAAGTACGGGCCAGGAAATCCAGCCGCGTGAGCGTGCCATTGTAGATCAAGTCCTGGTAGGTGTTGACGATGGAGGCCATGGGATTCAGCCAGAAGATCAACCGCTGCGGTGAAAAAGCCCACCCCAGGAGTGTCGCTTGCTTCGGCAACTGCCCCACCGAGTAAAAGATGGGTGTGAGAAAAAACCAGGCCATCATCCCCACATCCATGAGCATGTGCGTATCCCGATAAAAGACCTCCAGGGTCGAAAGGAAAAGGATAATCCCCAGGGCGAATACCGTCTCCACGAGAATGGGCAGCGGCAGCAGGAGCATCCACCAATGCAGGGACATGCCGGAAACCAACACCAGCATGAACAACACCGG
Organism: Thermoflexia bacterium; assembly: GCA_030605705.1. GTDB lineage: Bacteria > Chloroflexota > Anaerolineae > B4-G1 > SLSP01 > JAUWHU01. Next base: position 4,516 of record JAUWHU010000221.1, read on the forward strand.
CAGCGCGATTAAAAAATTAACCAGGTTAGATAACACGACCGAGATCGGCAAAATCTCGCGCGGGAAATATATCTTCTTGATAAGGTGCCCGTTACCGACGATGCTGGGAATTCCTCCCATCACGGCGCCGGAGAAAAAATTCCAGGGCAGCAACGCGCTCAAGACCAATACGTGAAAATTCGGGATGGCCGCCCCCTGCATGACTTCAAACACAAAAGTAAAAACCAACATCATCAGGAGGGGGTTCAGCCACGACCAGGCCACGCCCAACACGGAATTTTTGTAGCGCACCTTAAGGTCCCGCAGCACCAGATTGTAAATTAGCTCGCGATATTGCCAGAGCTCTTGAAGAGATTCACGCATCTTGGTCAGCATGTTTGTTCAATTCCAATTCGATTTTCCGCAACCGGTACAGGTTCTCTTCCAGAATCTGGCGATTGAACCCTACCAGGTCGGCTAACAGACCAATGAGACAGGTCTGAAATCCCACGATCATCAACACCGCCATCAGGATCAGGGATTGGACGTGCCCCAATCCGCCATTTTCAAAATAATAGAAGTAGAGGAAACGCAGGCCCAGCGCCAATCCTGCCAGAAACATTCCGCCGCCCAGCGTCAGGAAAACTCGCAGGGGACGATACATGGCATAGGCCCGGAGAATCGTCGCGCCGGAGTTGGTCAAGAAGTGCGTCATGCTTCTCATCAGGCGCGAGGGGCGCGTTTGAGGGTTGGTGTGGATGGGAACGTACTCCACGGCCATCCGCCGCGCTCCCGCCTGGATGAGCGTTTCCAGCGTGTAGGAGTAATTGCTGAGCACCAGGGTTCGCAGGGCAGCCTCGCGGCTCAGCGCGCGAAAGCCGCTGGTGGCGTCGGGAATGGAGACACCGGCGGCCATGCCAACCACCCAGCTCCCCAACTGCTGCAAGCGACGCTTCAAAGGGGAAAAATAAGGGTGTTGGGTGACGACGCGGTCCCCCACTACGATGTCGGCTCCCTGCTCCAGGAGCGGCTGCACCAGGCGCGAAATATCTGCCCCCCGGTACTGGTTATCGGCGTCGGTATTGACGATGATGTCGGCGCCGGCCTGCAGCGCGGCCTGCAACCCTGTCAGGAACGCGCTCGCCAGCCCCTGGTTCCGCCCGTGGCGCACAATGTGCTGCACTCCCAGCGACCTGGCGATGTCCACAGTCCCGTCGGTACTGCCATCGTCAATGATCAGGTACTCCACAACATCCACGCCGAGAATTTCACGCGGCAGGTCGCGCAGTGTTTCCGGCAGCGTGTCTTCCTCGTTATAGCAGGGAATCTGAATAATGACCTTCACAAACAAGATTATAACATCGAGGTAGTAGAAGACAAAGGCTATTTGTTCGTCATGTCCTTGCGGTTATAATAAAGCCGTATCTTCTCAAAAAGTGGGAGCAAATCATGGAGCGTAGCAAAAACCGGCCACGAATTTCACGAATTAACACAAAAAAGAGAAAAAATTAGTGAAATTCGTGTAATTCGTGGCAGAAAAGAGCAAGATCGGCTCAAGACGCCCCGGATTATTGAGATGATACATAAAGCCGCACCTGTAATTTCAGCCTGTGCCGAAGGACAAAACCAGTATGAGCAAACTCTGGCGACGACGACTTTTGATATTGTCAGGCTTACTCGTAGCGTATGCCCTGCGGGTGTACAAGCTGGGGGATCAAAACATCTGGTGGGATGAGGGACTTTCCGTCCTGGCGGCCCGCAAGAGTTTTGCCGGCGTGACGCTGTGGACCGCCGCCGATGTACACCCTCCGCTCTACTTCTGGTTGCTGTGGGCAGGGGCGCGTCTGGCGGGCGAGACGGAGTTCGCGTTGCGCTACGTCACAGTGATAGAATCGCTACTCACCGTCGCCGTGATGTTCCCCTTAGGCCGCCAGCTCTCTCAGAAGCCGCTCGTGGGAATCGGCGCACTGTGGCTCCTGGGACTCTCTCGTTTCCACATCTGGTGGTCTCAGGAGATGCGCA
>JAUWHU010000130.1 GCA_030605705.1 Thermoflexia bacterium
CAAAACATTAATTTTCTCAAGGTCAAGTTTAAAATCTCTGTGTCCTCTGTGGTGAAATTCTTGGTTTTTTCAGTAGACTCATTGTTGCGTATTGCGTAAATCCTCTCAAAACGCAACACGCAACCGCAATGCCCCCCATATTAGCACAAGGAGATAAACATGCCTACTCCCACTACTATCTGGTCTCCCGCCGAGACTCTCAGCCCCCGCGTCCGCCGGCTGCGCGCGCAGTTCTGGGATTTCTACAACCGGGACTATACCAACGAGGTGCGCGCCTTCACCTCCGGCGCCGCCTGGGACCACGTCTACTCGCCCTGGAACTGGACCGGCGCTCCGGAGATGATGATGTTCTTTGAAGGCGCCAAGGCTTACCTGTTGGCCAGTGCGACCCAGGTGGAACTGCCCCCTGGTTTCTGGGAGCAGCCGTTAGTGGTGCGGCGAGCCATCTTTTTCAAGCGGGTGTTGGAAGAATACTTGCCGGTGCAGATATTGGCCGGGGAACTCGTGGTCGGCTCTCATTTCTCGACCGCCTTCTCTCGCACGCTGACCCGCCGCGAAGCTCGCCAATTCACCCGTATGGAAAAACGTTTTATGAAGGACGTACAACGTTTGAACGGGTTGGGCGTGGGCAACTGCGGCGCTATCCCCGGCCATCTCATCCCCGACTATCCCCGCGTCCTGCAACACGGCTGGCAGGCGATCCAGGCCCAGGCGGACGCCATCGGCGCTGATTCGGCGGCCCCAGAGGAAAAGCGAGATTTGGCCCGCGCTGTCTCCATCTGCGCCGAGGGCGCGCGGATATTCGCCGCCCGTTACGCCGCCGAAGCCGCGCGTCTGGCCGGCCAGGAGACCGATCCCACCCGCCGGGCCGAACTCATCGAAATCGCCCGCATCTGCCGCAGGGTTCCCTGGGAGCCGGCCGCAACCTTCCCTGAGGCTCTCCAATCTCTCTGGTTCACCCATGCGCTGGTGCTGGCGGCCGAAAGTTACCCCGGCCCCGGCGTTTCCCCCGGCCGCGTGGATCAGTACCTCTACCCTTACTTCCAGGCCGATATCGAGGCCGGACGCTTGTCCCCCCAGCAAGCCAAAGAATGGCTTCACTGTCTGTGGATCAAGCACAATTACGCTTACGATTACCAGGGCTGGGTCGGCACTAATCAGGGCATCAACGCCTCCTTTGGACAACTCATCACCCTGGGCGGAATAGATGAAAATGGCGGGGACGCCAGCAATGAGTTGACCTACCTGATGTTGGACATCATCGAGGAGCTGAACCTGCTAGAACCCAAGCCCAACGTGCGCTTGCACGCGGGAACCCCCAACCAGCTGCTCGACCGGGTGGTAGAGATGGTGGCAGAAACCCAGGGCAGCCCCTTCCTGCTCAACTTCGATGAAAATTCCATCGCCGGCCTGCGCTGGCAGGGATTGCCGGAGGAGCAGCTCTGGGACTATGCCCCGGTCGGCTGCCTGGAGAACACCTTGCAAGGCTGCGACCGTTCCGGCACGGTGGACGTCAACATGAATATCGCCAAGGCCGTGGAGCTGACGCTGCACGACGGCCGGGACGCGGCCAGCGGCGAGCAGGTCGGCCCCCGCACCGGCGACCCGCGAGCGTTTGCTGCCTTCGACCAATTCTTAGCAGCCTTCAAAACGCAGCTCCAGGCCATCATGGAACTGCTCATCGCCGCTAACAATATCGCCGACGCGGGCCGGGCGCGCTTCGGGCCGACCCCCTACGTCAGCGCGCTGATGGATGGCTGCCTGGAGAACGGGATGGACATCACCGCCGGTGGGGCGCGCTACAACTTTATCACCGTCGAGGGGATAGCCCTGGCGACAGCCGCCGACAGCCTGGCGGCGATCAAGAAGCTGGTCTACGACGAGGGTTCTGTGACAATGGACGAACTGCTGCAGGCGTTGGATGCCAACTTCGAGGGGTACGAACCGCTGCGGCGGAGGCTCTTGAACAAAGCGCCAAAATACGGCAACGACGACCCCTACGCCGACGAAATCGCCCGCCAGATCAGCCAGTTCTGGACTACGGCAGCTTTCGAGCACAGCACCCCGGAGACAGGCAAACGTTACCGGGGCGGGTACCTCTCCTGGAATTACTGGATCGCCTATGCCCCCTCCACCGCCGCCACACCCGATGGGCGCAGGCGCGGCCAATTCCTGAGCAATGGCGTCTGCCCGGTCAACGGCGCGGACCGGTTGGGGCCTACTGCGGTGATCAAGAGCGTCGGCCGCCTGGGGATGGAGACCGCCCCCAACGGCTCTTCCCAGACGATGAGTTTTTCGCCCAGCTTGCTGCAAAACCCAGAGAACCGGCGTAAACTGGGCGCGCTGCTGCGTGCTTATACCCAGGTCGGCGGAACCTGCTTACAGATCAACGTCGTCAGCCCGGAGACGCTGCGGGCGGCGCAAAAGGACCCCGATGCTTACAGCAACCTGCTGGTGCGTGTCACCGGCTACAATGCCTACTTTGTCACGTTAGGCAAAGAGATCCAGGATGAG
>JAUWHU010000169.1 GCA_030605705.1 Thermoflexia bacterium
GGCGCAGAGATTCTTGAATGCTGCTACAATATTTTTGAAAATCGAGACCTTTGATTAAACAAGTCTTGAGCTACCATTTAATTTTCTGGCTCTACGCAGATTTAGGGGGTAAAAACAAAGCTGTCCTTATTTTGCTTGCCCTTTTGGCCTAAAAGTGGGTCGCCAGCCTCGTTACCAGACATATTTTGGGCGATCAATGTGTAGACCCAATTTTCTTTGCGTCTCTGCGCCTCTGCGTTAAAGCCTTTGGTTCTTTCAGTAGAATCGAGCATGATTTCAGTGAATGTAACGGAAGAGATCGCTCTCACGCTGCCATAAAGTACAGGAAATCACCTAAAAGTCAACTCGCAGCTCGTTGAATCCTTTCGGAGATAGAGTATACTATAGCCAGCACCCCATGAGCAGGAGAGAGGGAAAACGATGACAGACAGCCTCAAGATGAAACCCGGACAGCTGGTCGCGTTACTACCAGAAGCCGAAGCGGAGGCCCTGGCAGAGACGATGGTCGCCTTTGCCAACGCCGACGGCGGCATGTTGTACGTAGGGGTTGACGCGCGCGGCAAGCCCACGGGCGCGCTCTTTTCTGAGGAATTCGACGTGGTGATCCACCAGGCCGAAACGCAGTGCCGTCCTCCCATCCCCGTGGAATGGCAGCAGTTGGAGGTGGGCGGCGAGTTCGTCTTCGGGGGACGTATCCGGCGCAGTCCCGAACTGCACACGCTGGCCGATGGCCGCGTCCTGGTGCGCACCGGCGCCGCAAACCGCCCGCTACGCGGCCATGAAGTGCGCCAGCTGGCGACCACTCGCTCTGCCGGTGACTACGAGGTGGAAGACGTGCCGGGAGCCACCCGCGCGGACCTGGATGAAGCGCTGCTGGCCGAATTTACCAAGAAATGGGAGCAACGACATGGTGGAGTTTTGCTGCGTCCCCTCGACGAGCTGCTGGCCGAGATGGGCTGGTTGACCGCCGAGGGACAACCCACGGTGGCGGGGCTATTATTGCTTGGTACAAATCCCCAGGCTTTCTTGCCGCGCAGCGGGCTGATCCTGGTGCGTTTTGAGGGGACGGAGATGCGCGGCGAAGGCGGCGCGCCGGGTTATGGCCGGCGCGTGGAGGTCAACGGCCCCTTGCCCAGCATCATCGCCCGCACCTGGGAGGTGTTGCAGGAGGAGATTCGCAGTGGGGCCGTCGTCCACTCGCTCCGGCGCGAGGATAAGTGGCTGTACCCGCCTGCCGCGATCCGCGAAGCCCTGGTCAACGCCGTCGCGCACCGCGATTATCGTCTGCACGGACGGGGCATCGAAGTGCGCCTCTTCACCGACCGTCTGGAAGTCTCCAGCCCCGGCGCGCTGCCCGGTTTCATCACCGTGGACAACATCGTGGACGAGCACTTCTCCCGCAATCCCCGGATCGTCAACGGGCTTTTCCTATGGCAGTACATCGAGGAACTCGGCCTGGGGGTTGATTTGATGATCGAGGAAATGGTCAACGCCGGGCATCCCCCGCCGGAGTTCCGCGAGACACCTTTTTCCTTCACCGTGACCTTCCGCCGCAGCCAGGTTTATCGCCCCCCGCAGGGGAAACGGTTGACCACCAACGAGCGTCAGGCCAAGGCGCTGGCTTATCTGCAACAGCAGGAACGCATCACCAACCGCGAATACCAACAGCTCTGCCCCAACGTCAGCACCGAGACGTTGCGCCTAGATCTCGCCGATCTGGTAAGTCAGGGGGTTCTCCTCAAAGTGGGGGCCAAGCGCGGCACCTACTACATTTTGAAGTAGTTTCCAACCGCACTTGGGGCTACCGGGAATCACGGCTACTACTATTCCAGCAATGTGTCCAACTTTTGGGGTTCACTTCACGCACCTGGTCCAGAAGTTTAGGCGGCCGAGACATACAACCCTTTCTTTATTTTGGTGTTGACACGCAGGAAAAAAGTATGTATACTGAATTAAGTTCAGGCCGAGTATGGCCTAATCTGCCATATTCGGTATTTTACCCCACTGCTAGTTTTCGGCAAAAAGTTCTCCAGGACGGGTTTATACGGCATAAATCCCGTATAAGCCACCGCAGAGGGCGATTTTACAGAAATTGGTCGTGGGGGAGTATACGGAAAATTTTCCGTATACTACATAGTTAAGCGAGATGCGAGCGCAGCGAGCGTCTCGCTTAACGGGCCGCGCGATCATTGCGCAGTTAGGCGGAGGCGACGGGCGCGTAGCGCCGAGCCGGAGCCGCTGCGCAATGAAGCCGACCCCGGAGGCTACGCCTCCGGCTGCGCTACGCTCGCCCCACTGCGCCGCAGCCCCATCGGAATGGGGCCGCAGCTTGGGGGGGCGGCTTATCGCGCGGCCCGTTATGACGGCGGCTTCGCTCGCCGTCATAACGGCGCGGCGGATGCCTTCGCTGCGCTTCGCCGCATAACCAGCGGATGAACACCGACCGGCTCGGCCCATCAAGCCCTGCGGGCTTCATGGCCTGTCGCCGGCGGGTTATCCGCCGCGCCGTTGGGCGGCTAAACCTCACTGCAATATAAGAAGGTAATGTTCCTATGAAACGTAGAGGAAGGCCAGACACTGCGAAGCGATATCAGGTATTCCTGAGCTATGCCAGTGATGACAAAGAGATAGCTCAGATAATCGTGAACGAACTTCGGCAACGAGGGATTCGCGTTTGGTCTGATATATATGAACTTCAGTATGGAGACTCGATAGCCGAGGCCATTGAGAATGCCATCTCTGCCAGTGATTATCTTGTTGTTCTGTTGTCCCCAAATTCTGTCAACTCCGTCTGGGTACGAAATGAGCTAGGCGCCGCTCTCTCTAGTGACTTGACCACTAGAGATATTACATTGTTGCCAGTCGTGATCGCAGACTGTGAGATTCCGTCGTTTCTTGCCTCTTACCAGTATTTAGATCTCCGCACAAACTTCAGGGAAGGGGTTGCTCGCTTAGTTGAGCAGATAGGTGTTGCACCTGAAATAGATTTTTCAGAGCTAGACGGGAGAGGCTTTGAGAACCTTGTCGTAGATTTATTGGCTGAGTTGGGATTTAAGAGTATTGAGCGAGAGTGGGCATTGGCTGACCCAGGGGTTGATGTCAGAGCCGATTACTCGCACCTTGATCCTTTCGGAGTGGAGTTCACGGAAACTTGGTTGGTTGAGGTAAAATTCTATCGTCAGGCTAGAGCTGACCTTAAATCAATAAGGCAGCTTG
>JAUWHU010000258.1 GCA_030605705.1 Thermoflexia bacterium
CGCGCACATCCTCGCCGCGCGCGCTGCGCCTTGCCTGGCGGCGACTCATCATCCGCCCCGCGCCGTGACAAGTAGACCCAAAGGTCTCCTCCATCGCCCGCTCTGCCCCCACCAGGACGTAGGAAGCCGTCCCCATGGAGCCGGGCACCAACACCGGCTGCCCCGTCTGCCGATAGACCTCGGGCAAGTCGGGGTGACCCGGCGCGAAAGCCCGCGTGGCGCCCTTGCGATGCACGATCACCCGCTGCTCCCGGCCCGCGACTCGATGGCGTTCGATCTTGGCGATGTTGTGCGTCACGTCGTAGACTTGCCGCAGCCGCCAATCCCGCACCTTGCCCGCCAACACTTTTTCAAAAGAACGACGCGCACAGTGCGCCAGTACCTGCCGGTTGGCGAAAGCGTAATTTGCCGCCGCGAACATCGCCGCCAGGTAATCCCGTCCCTCCGGCGAATCTAACGGCGCGGCGACCAGTTCCCGGTCAGGGATGGTGAACCCATAACGCGCCGGCGCTCCCTGCAGACGGCGCAAGTACTGAGAGCAGACCTCGTGCCCCAGCCCCCGCGATCCGCAGTGGATTTGTACCACGACGCAGCCTTGCACCAGGCCAAAGGTCTGCGCCACGTCAGGAGCGTAGATCTCATCCACCACGTCAATTTCCAGGAAATGGTTGCCGCCCCCTAATGATCCCAACTGCGGACGACCGCGTTCCTTCGCGCGCGGCGGCACCGCGTCAGCCCGCGCTCCGGCGAGTGAGCCGCCGTCCTCCGTGCGCACCAGGTCAGCGCGCTCGGCATACCCTTCCGCCAACGTCCATTCGGAACCGCGCTCAAGCACCCGTTCCAAATCTTTCTGTGAGAGCCGCACCGCCCCCTTCCCCCCCACCCCGCTGGGGCAGTTCTGGTACAGCACGGTGATCAATTCCTCCAGATAAGGCGCCAGCTCTTCCTGGCGCACCGTCGAAGCCAACATCCGCACCCCACAGTTGATGTCGTACCCTACGCCGCCGGGGGAAATGATACCCCCGTCATAGCGGAAAGCCGCGACGCCGCCGATGGGAAAGCCGTACCCCTGGTGGACATCGGGCATCGCCATGGCGTACTTCAGAATGCCCGGCAGCATTGCGACGTTGACCAGTTGCTGGATGGATTTGTCGCGGAAGGCCAGGTCGAAGAGCTGCTCATTGCAGTAGAGGCGCGCCGGGACCTGCATCCGCGCATCGAACCACTTGGGGAGTTCCCAGGTATAGGCGTTCACCCGCTCAAAATATTGTTTATCTGCCATTGCACACCTCCATTTTCAGCCGTCAGCGATTTCAAGTATCAAACACGATCTCCGTCTCGTATCCTTCTGGGGTGACTCGCACCTCCAGGTTGTGGAAGGTCGCCGCTTTGATATAGCTGTAATACTCGCTCACGGCTCCCCCACGCGCGGTTGCCTGGAGGGTGGTCGGCGTCAGAACCGCGAAGTCAAATTCCACGTAGGCCGCCAGCTGCTCCCTTTCGCCCCAGTAAAGTAATTCGTTGAGCCAGTCCACCAGCAGCGTTTCCACGTCCGGCGCTGCCAGCGTCACCGGCAAGGTCTGTGTCGCGGGTACGGCCGCGAGGTCAACCAACAGGGAAAACATGCCGCGTGCTGCAGTGGCGAAGAGGTCCGGGAGATCGCTCCCCCAGATGTGGAGGGCTAAATCCGCCGTGTGTTCGAGTTCTTGCCAACGTCCCATCTGAGATTCATCCGTCTTTCAGCACCTCCGCCTCGATGAAATCCGCCAGCGCCGGCAGCGCAGCGAAGTCGAAGCGTGGGCCAGCACAGACCAAACCGGGGACATCCGTGACACAGGCGATGCGCCCCACGACTCCTGGGACGAGGTGCGGATCGCGGGCGGCGCGTACCACTTCGATCTTGGGGAAATCCCCCTGCTTGTACCCTTCGATGAGGATCAAATCCACATCGTGGACGACGGCGAGGGCCTCGGCCAAAGTGGGAGGTGTGGCGTAGCGGCGCGTATGCACGATCCGGTCCGGTGTGGCGAGGACAGTGTGGGCCGCTCCCGCATCCCAGAGACGCCTGGTGTCTTTGCCGGGGAAATCTGTCTCCACGTCGGGCCGGAGGGTATGCTTGACCACGGCCACGCGATATCCGCGCCGGCCCAATTCGCCGAGCAATTTTTCCAGCAGCGTGGTCTTGCCGCTGTTAGAACGTCCGATGAAACCCAGGCACGGGATGGAAGACATGTATCACCTCGATTGTTTAGCGTTTCAGCGGCGCAGCGTCTTAGCGTCGCAGCGTCTTAGCGGCCCAGCGTCTCAGCGGGTCAGCGGCCTCGTCATCTCGCTTTCCCACTTTCTCGCTTTTTCGCCTTCTCGCTTTATCGCTTCCTTGCCTTCTCGCTTCCTCGCTCTCTCGCTTTTTCGCTTTCTCATTTCCCCAAAAATGCCGCGACCTGTTCCAGTACCTCGTCCGGCGTCAACGCTGTCGTATCCACGTAGAGGTCACAGTGCTGCCGGGCGTGAGCCAGCCGAAACTCGCGCTCCTCCACCCACCAGGAGGACGGTTTCGCCAGCCCTTCCCGCCGCGCACCTTCCTCCATGCTCACGTCGAGGTAAACCAACAGCGCCGGTTTAGTGATGCGTTGCCACATATCCGGGACGCAGGAGTGCTCCTGGCGGATCTCCTTCACGCGGTAGCCTCTGGCCCGCAGGCGACGCGCCAGCACAGACTTCCCTGAGGAGCACGGCCCGACGACGCCTATCAGCGGCACATCCTCGCCTGGCATATCTCACACATCCGGTACAGGCATTTCCGCTCGCATGAAACGCGGCCCGGTCCCCTCTCCCGGCAGAATTTGCAGCACGGCGATGCTCGTATCGTCCGTAGGACGGTTCTCGTCCAGGGCCATGGCCCGCGCCAGCAACCCATCAGCCAGAGCCTGCGCTGTCGGTGTCGCCGCCCAAATCTCCTCGATGGCCGCCGCGATATCGAGTCGCCGTCCCGTGCGACTGCCCGCGTGAACCAGACCATCGGTGAAAGCGCAGGCCACCAGGCCCGGCTCCAGCGGGAGTATGTCCACGGACGGGCGCGTGTGACGGTGAAATCCCAACGCCGGCGACTCTCCCGACAGCTGCCGCAGCGTCCCCTCCGGCGTGCGGACAAAAAGCGGCGGATCGCCGCAGCGGGTAAGCACCAGCGTGTGACTGCTGAGTTCCGCCGAGAGGATCACCAACGTCGCCGAAACCTTCCCGCCGCGCAAGGCGTGGAGAGCATCGTTGGCCGCGCGGGCCGCTGCGCCATCGCGCACCCCCTCAGCGATCTCGGCCACCACCTTGCGGACCACCCAAATGCTGATGGCCTTCGCTCCCGGCCCGGAGCTCTGCCCATCCGAGAGGACCAACGAAAGTCCGCCACGGGGACGCTCAAGCATCTCCAGCGTATCCCCGCCCTCCCGGACGGCCCACTTGTTGACCTTCGCCACGGCAACGGAAAGGTGCATCAGTCCGCGTCCGGCGTTTCGACTTTACGGCTGATGGCGACCGGGATCATTTCCACCTCAATCCCTTCGCCCAGGCGCAGGCGTGCGACGTTTTCCTCCAGGTTGATGTAGGTCAGCGTGCCCAAGAAACCGCCCACTGTCATCACGCGATCTCCCGGCTCAAAAGCGGCGACTTTCTTCACCCGCTTGCGGCGTGTCAGCCATTGCGGCAGGAAGAGAATCATAAGCGAAGCAATCACCAGCAACCATAGCCATTCGTTCCCAGCTCCCATGTGTACACTCCTAAGTTGAAGTAAGCGCGCGCTGGCGCGCTTCAGCTCTATTATACCCTCGACCGGGAGGGAGAACAATTGAAGCTCAGTTCCTAATCTGGACGAGCCAGAACCAAAAAGGAAATTCACCACAGAGGCACAGAGAACACAGAGAAAGACAGAAAAAACTCTGCGCCCTCCGCGTCTCTGCGTTGAATTTCTTGTTTTTTGTGCCAGGACCTGATTGTTAAGTGCCTAAATCTACTGAAAAAACCAGGAATTTCACCACCGGGGGCGTCTGGGAGCAGTGTAAGTGCGGCTTTTGCCCCAATATCTTTTTTCAGGGAAGCCAGTTCCTTTATCGAACAGTCGGGTTATAATAGGGCTGTCGAAGTATGAGAAACTACTCGTTTATCACGAAGGAGGCGCATACTATGCTTTTCGATAAACTCCGCGACCTGTTCATCGGCTCTGGGGAGCCACACGATAAAAACGGCATTTACACCTACGTGAAGTGCGCCAAGTGCGGCGCTCCCGTCACGGTCCGGGCCGACAAGCTGCACGATCTACAACGCGACTTTGAAAGCGGCGGCTACATCCTGCGAAAAGAGGTGATGGACGGTACCTGCTTCAGCCTCTTCTACTTCACCATCCACTTCGATAGCGCGTACCGCATCACAAAGCGCGAGATCGAAGGAGGCGAATTCATCACCCGGGAAGAGTACCAACGATTGGCTCATCCTACCGGGGTATCCTCTCAATAAATAGTGGTAAATAGCTGTCACCCACATCACGGCGATAAATCGCCTACTACCAGCCGGGTTATTTTCGAGGTAGCCACAAACGGGCATGGTTGGGTAGTCGCTGAGACGCCGGGACGCTGGGACGCTACAACGTTGAACCGCACCAATCACTGATCACCGGTTACCAATCACTAACTTATTTTCGAGACTGACACTCTCAAATCATGGGAGGTAATGTGACTTTTGGCTTCATCCCCAGCGCATCGGCGCTCCACGACGACGAGAAACTCAACCGCCTGATCGCAGATTACACCGAGGCCCTCGCAGGGATCGGCGGGGAACGGTGGCCGGCCGCGCAATGCGAGCGCCCGGCGCCACTGCTCACCTTCGTCGTCACCGGCGGAACCGAGCAAAAGATACTGCGCCTGTGGGAACGGCGCAAGGCTGCCATCCCGCACGAGCCGGTTTTCCTGCTGGCGCATCCGGGACACAACTCCCTGCCCGCCGCCCTGGAAATCCTCGCCCGCCTCCGGCAAGACGGCGAACGCGGGCGCATCTTCATCCTCGACAGCCCCGACGACTCACCGGGATTGCAGCGTATCGCGGCGGCCCTCCACGACCTGGGGGTTTACCATACGCTGCGACAGGAACGCATCGGGTTGCTCGGCGACCCATCGGATTGGCTGGTCGCCAGCAGCCCCGCGCCGGCCACCGTGCGGGAGAGGTGGGGGCCGGAGGTGCTCCCCATCCCCTTGGACGAGGTCTACCGGGCAATTCAGGCTCTCCCGCCGGAGGCTATCGCGCCCATCCTCGACCCGCTGATCTCCGGCGCGGATGAGGTGCGCGAACCTTCACGGGAGAACCTGCAAGACGGCGTGCGAGTCTACCTGGCGCTGAAACAGATAGTGGAGAGACACGCCTTGAGCGCGCTCACCCTGCGCTGCTTCGATTTAGTGCTCCGGCTGAAAACCACCGGCTGTTTGGCCCTGGCCCAACTCAATGACGAGGGCCTCATCGCCGGATGTGAAGGCGATCTGGTCAGCGCCATGGGCATGCTTTGGGCGGCGCGGCTACTTGATCGCGTGCCCTGGATGGCGAACCCTTCGCGGATAGACGAAAAGCGCAACACTCTCTGGCTGGCGCACTGCACCGTTCCCCGTCGCCTGGTGCGAAATTATCGCCTGCGCTCGCACTTCGAGTCCGGCCTGGGCGTGGGTATCCAGGGCGCGCTGCCCACGGGACCGGTCACTCTCCTGCGCATCGGCGGCCAGGAGATGGAGCGACTCTGGTTGGCCGAAGGGAAAATCCTCCGCGCCGGCAACGCCGCAGACCTTTGCCGCACCCAGGTGGAGGTGCGGCTGACCGCCGGACACGTCAGTGACCTCCTGCACGCCCCGCTGGGCAACCACCTCGTGCTGGTGTTTGGTCATCACGCGAAACAGTTAGCGGCATGGTGGGAGATGATGATCAGCCGTGCAGCGTCCTCTGCGCGCTCATAACCCCGTCTCGGGGGCGGCACAGGCAAGGCTTTCTCTCCAAACGCCCCCGGGGACGGGGGCTGCGAGCCTTGGGGAGTAGAACTGAAAAATCTCAGCGACCTCTGCATCTCTGCGTCTCTGCGATAAGGGTTTTCATAGCAGAAATGCCGTCACGTGCTTGACGTGTGGCGAAATGGCTCTATCCTCGAACACATGGTGATGTTGAAGAAAAAATGGAGGGATGAGTAAATGTGGGAAGATTTCTATGACGCTCTCATTGCTCGTCAGCGGGCTGATGAACCCCGTGAGTCTTTGGAGTCGGTTCGGGAGATGCTGAAGCAACAGGGGAAATTGGATGATTGTAGCTGTGCGTCACAGAAGTCAGGCTTATAGGTTCAGATAGCCAGCAACTGCACCTTAATTTTTCCGTATCCCCTCAAAAAGTGGGGGCAAATCATGGGGCGCAGCAAAAATCAGCCACGAATTACACGAATTTCACTAATTTTCCTCTCTTTTTCGTGTTAATTCGTGAAATTCGTGGCAGAAAAGAGCAAGATCGGCTCGAGACGCCCCGGATTATTGAGATGATACATTTTTCCCATACAAGGACATAACCGATGGAACTACGTCAAATGTGCAAAATTCTACTCCGCTGGTGGTGGCTGGTCGCCATACCCGTTCTCGTGGTGGCGGCCTACGTGGGATTGACCTACCACCCACTGGCGACCAACTACCAGGTCGTCATGCGCTTTGCAGCGGGCGCCGAGCCGGCGGGGCTATCGCAGGAATACGACCGCTACTATCCCTGGCTCACGTCGGAGTACATCGCCAATGGCCTGGCAGATATCGCCGTCACCGGGGCCTTCGCCGAAGCGATCACGGCGCGGCTGGCGGAACAAGGAATCATTGTAGCTCCTGCCGCCGTACAAGGGGCCATCGTCAGCGATAACGCCCAATCCGTTTTCGTCATCTACCTCACCTGGCCTGACCCGGCTCAGATCGTGGACGTGGCCGAGGCCATCACAGCGGAGCTCACGGAAAACGGTGCGGCCTACTTCCCGCAGCTGGCGGAGCTAGGGAATGTCGCGCGTCGCCTGGACGCCCCCAACCCTGTTCCCCTGACCCCCGGGTTGCGAGCGCAACTTTTGGGGCCGGGATTGCGGTTGCTCTTGGCAGCCGCAGCCGGGGTAGGATTGGCATTCTTAGCCCACACCCTCGACCCCACGGTGCAGGAGAAAACCGACGTGGAATCGTTGGGCATCCGGGTGTTGACCTGTATTCCTCGTTAAAAAATCACGCACAGGTTTATTTTCGAGGCGGGCAGATGCAACGCAGAGACGCAGAGGCGCAGAGTTTTTATATGAGTCTACTGAAAAAACCAAGAATTTCACCACGGAGGCATCAACGACCATGAGGTCTTATGACCGCTGGCAGAGAGCACAGAGAGTTTAAACTTGACCTTGAAAAAATTAACTTTTTGATGTGTAAAGTGTAATTTTCTTAAACCAAACAGCAAATTTTCTCCATCTTCTCCGTGTCCTCTGTGTCTCTGTGGTGAGAATAACCTTTTTTCAGGAAATTCGTCAGTCAGCTGCGAGCCTAACGCAGCCCCAACAACCGGTCAATCTTCGCGCGATCAAATCCGACCACGATCCGCCCGTTGATCTCAATCTGCGGCACTCCCTGGCGACCACTGCGGCGCACCATATCCCGCGCCGCCTGCGCATCACGCGAGACATCCACCTCCTTGAAGCGAATGTTATGCTGCTTCAAGTAACGCTTAGCCGTCCGGCAATGGGGGCAAGTCGGCGTCGAAAAAACAACCACACGAGGAACCTTCTTCGTATCCATATCCATATCCTCCTAACAATAATATATACTATTTTTATCATGTTTTTATATTTTGTCAAGGGCCTCACCACAGAGGCACAGAGAGCACAGAGTTTTTTTTATTTTTTCTCCGTGTTCTCCGCCATCGGTCATAAGACCTTATGGTCGTTGATGCCTCCGTGGTGAAATTCTTGGTTTTTTCGCTCGGGCCGGTCTCATTGGGGCCTTCTGCCCTAAACTACGCCGACCGAGCCACAGACGTGTTGCGTGCTCCGTCGCCGCCCACCATTCACCATTCACTATTCTCCATTCACCACTCCCCATTTGCCGCTTCTCCGCGTTATGCTACACTATTCACCAATCTCTATCTCTATCTCTATTCTCTATCTCTACTCTTCCGGAGGCCCCATGCCCACATTACGCCTGACCCAAGACCCGCTCGGCGAGAACCGGTACCGCATCCGGCTCGATTTATCCGGCGACGGTCTGCCCACCCAAACCGCCACCGCCACGGTGACGTGTGTACTCTCCCCGCAGGATCACGAGAACCTGCGCTGGTACCTGGAGGATTTCCTCCAGTACCCCTTCGACCCGCACCCGGAGTTGGCGGCCCGCGTGGAACGGCGAATGGAGGCCATCGGCACGGAGCTCTTCACGCAGCTCTTCGAGGCGGAACGCGGCACGCAACGCATCTGGGCTAAAGTGTGCGACGCGCTGCCCGACACCCGCCTGGAGATCAGCACCGGCGTGCAGGAGGCCGCCTCGATTCCGTGGGAGCTGCTGCGCGACCCCCAGACGCAC
>JAUWHU010000473.1 GCA_030605705.1 Thermoflexia bacterium
GCTGGTGCAGGTATTGAGGGTGCTCAACTCGCGGTCTGTTAGCCGCCACAAGGGAGAAACAAATGAACCAAGGAGAAGAGATGAGGCCGGTTTACCGCGAGGTTCAACAGTTTCGACAGGTCTGGATTTGGGCTATTGTAATCGCCATTGCTGGACTTGTGTGGTATGCATCGGCGAGGCAGATACTACTGCATCGTCCATTTGGCGACAGACCTATGCCAGATATTCTGTTGGTCATTTTCTGGTTCATCTTTGGCATAGGCTTGCCAGCGCTCTTCCTTTTCGGCAAACTTGTCACCGAAGTGCGCGATGATGGAATCTACATTCGCTACTTTCCACTCCACCGTTGTTTCCGCAAGATAGCCCTCAAAAAATTGAAAGGGTATGAAGTCCGGACTTACCGCCCAATCCTAGAATATGGCGGTTGGGGGATTCGATTCGGGTTGAAAGGCAAAGCGTATAACGTGAGCGGGAATCGCGGTGTGCAATTGGAGCTAACAAATGGCAAGCGATTACTGATAGGTTCGCAGCGACCGGAGGAGCTTTGGCGAGCAATTCAGGCGGGAGTCCGGTGGGCGGTGGAGCAGGAGTGACCCGTAAGTGCCACCCTCGCATACGGGCGTGTTGGGAGGAGCCGCATTTAAGGACATCTTCAGTCTTGGGTGGCGGCATAACCACTCGCTGCAACCGACCGCGCTCCACGTGAGCGGCGGCCCGACCCACAGGAGGTCGTTGCGGTGCCAGGCTCGCCACGCGGGGAAATCAATCGCGCGACTCTGATGTTGCCTTCTTCCACCGTATTTTACCTTCGCCTGATTCGGAGTAAGGTATGAAAGCAAATGACCTGGCGATACTAATGTCTGAGATCAAGAACGGCGGCCCCAGCCCCGTTATTGCGGGTCAACCGGAACCCCTGGCAATCCTCTTTAGGGACGAAATGGAGATGACGGCTGGCAAAGTAGTGACATCTGTCTTTGGGGAAGATGCGTTGGCCACGATTGTTGTGACCTCATACCGGCGCATGTTACTCCTACGTCACAAGGGGGGCAGAGACCTATGCTGCAGTTACTGGTATAAGATCGATTTTGGTAACTGGCGTTGGAAAGAACCGGATGGCTTTTTGGTAGCGGGAGTCGAAAGTACTTTTCCTACGGCCTCTGAGCAAGCAACAAAACTTGGTCCGACAGCAACCTGGCATACTTTCTTAGTGAGCCCGGATGGGGAACAACGTTTACTGGAAGAAGTTACTGTACATTTGAATCAATATCATTACCACCAACAGGATCGATATGCCGCGTGGGATGAAATGATCACCATGCCTAACGGGAAACAATACATTGCGGCTTCGCTCTTGGTGCACGGAAAATTATCTGAGGGAAAAGATACACCCGGTATTGTTAACCTGGAAACTCTCTGGCGGCTTCATACAGACCCGCTGGAGGCGGCACAGCAATCAGGTGGATACATTCCTGAAGAATCACCTTTCCACCCCAGCAAAGCGACGCGTGCGACGGAAAAAATTGCGGTCTCCAAAGTCTCGAAAGGTACAACCTTTACGCGTAAGGCAAAGAAAGTACTAAAAACCGCTATTAGCACCGGCAGCCAGGTCAAGGGTGCTGTCGAAACGGCGCAGAAAGTGGCTGGTCTGGTCAGCAGCGTAGGCGCTGGCACAACCGGGTCGGGTGCGGCAATCACACCAGAGGGTGGAGGCAGTGGAATCGTGCCGGGGGTTACACCATGCATCAAGTGCGGCACAGCCTTACGATCTGGTGCGCTGTTCTGTGGGAAGTGTGGTCACCGCCTGGGGGAAGCCATCATAGAAGAAATCAAAGACCAGCTCAAAGGCAAGGTCGAGGACGCGGCTGTCGAGGAAATCGAACAGGCACTCGATACAGAAAAGCCGGCCGAAAAGAAGTCGGCCAGGAAATGTCCAAACTGTGGAGCGCCTGTTAATGGAAGGTGGAAGTTCTGCCCTGAGTGCGCAGATCCGCTGTCGCTGGACTGCCCAAATTGCGGTGAGGAAGTACAGCCAGATTGGAAGTATTGCCCGCACTGTACGAAGGAACTTGTCAACCCTCAAGCCGAAGAAAGCCAATGAACTTTACCGATAAAGCTATCGATTTAGTTATGGAATTGATGAACCAGGGTCGCCTGTCACCAATGCCCAAGCCTCCATCGCAGGACGATCCCCTCCAAATGGTGACCCTACCTGATGAAAAGATCAAATGGTTCGGCAAATTGGATGCAGATATCGAAATGTTTGGCAGAACTGGGATAGGAAGTAGCAGTAAATACACAACGTTTGATGTCCTTGTTGGAGCATCACCCTTCCGATTGGTGTTTTTCCATGAGAGAGGGTTGATCAAGTCTAAATTTATGAGCCGCTCCTATTGGTTCGATGTTGATCTCGAAGATATGATCTGGCGCCACAAAAAAGGGCTTAGAAGAAAAGAATACACTTCCCTGCAGCTTGCGCCACCTGCCTATAAGAAGAGTTTTATGTCACGGGAGATCATTATCACCAACATTGCCACTCGTGCTGATGGGAAGCAAGTAAACACTTTCGAGTGCACGTTGTCCAGCCTAAAGTGGTTTAACCCGCAAACCAGAAAGTTCGAACAGGGTAAGGCTGATCAACTTCACCAGCAGATTATGGAATTCTATAATCAACGTCAGCCAGTGACTTTCCTAACGTTGTGGCTTTTGGTGGACGATCCTGACAAGATGCTTGAAGATGTTTTTTTCGCTACCGAACCAGCAGAGGGACAGGCCATTCAAGTAACGGAAGCCGCGCCGCCTCGACCAGGCACAAAACCGGCAGAGGGGCAAGCCATCCAAGTGGATGCACCTGTGGAAAAACTCCAGCCCGCCCGCAAACCCGCCAAACGCCCGGTAAGCGCGGCGGCGGCGAAGACCTGCTCTGCTTGTGGAAAGGCGATCAAGCCCAGCGCAAAGTTTTGCGGGGGTTGTGGTGCGACGGTTGGAGAGGAAGCCCCCACCTCTGTGGCAAAGCCTCGATCGAAAACAATTCAGGCGAGCACGCCATCAGCAGCAGTTTGCCCGTCCTGCGGAAAAATAATCAAACCAGGCGCAAGCTACTGCGGAGATTGTGGCGCAAGGTTCAATGCAGTACCAGAAAGTCTACCCAAGAAGACTCAAAAGAAGGCCGGACCACCGACCTGCCCCGAATGTAAAAAACTGATCAAACCAGCCTGGAAAGCCTGTCCGTATTGTGGAAGACCATTATCTGCATCTCCCGATTAGCGCCTTGGAAAAAAGGAGGATAAAATGGGAATGGATTGGGTAGATTTCTTGCAATCTCTTGCCGGTTGCATTTGCTTCTCGCTTTTTATTTTGGGGATCATTGGCGGTGTTATCTACCTCATACGACGTAGACGGCCAGGTGCGGCCACGCCTGAAAGACCACAACCACAGATCGACGCATCACCTATGCGCGCTCGTCCGCAGGTTGCAGCTCCGTCAGATCCAACTTCCATCCAGTGTAGTTCCTGTGGGACCAACAATCCACCAGAGAACAATTTTTGCGAACAATGTGGTACTTCGCTATCATAGGACCCCTGTTTTTTGGAGAATGGAATTTGGGGTATCTTCACAATAAACAGTGGTAAATAGCTGTGGCCGGTCTCATTGGGGCCTTCCGCCCCAAACTACGCTGACCGAGCCACAGACGGGCACGGTCAGGAGACCGGCCCGGAGCTGCCCCCAAATATTGAGAAGATACAATTTGGGGAATTTTTTCATCAAAATATGAGTACATGCGAAAATGCGGGATGTCATCCCGAAAGCAACAAGGAGATGTGTCGATGAAAAAACCAATTTGGCTTGCGTTGACCCTGATGGTGCTGGCGGGGCTAATTGGGTTATCCCCCGTATTATTTGAAACAGAGACTTTGGCACAGGCAAACCAGCTTGCCAATCCACGGCTGCCCCACAGGTTCAATAATTTCAGCCCCCAAGAGCAAGCCACCCCTGAACCGATCTACCTTCCAGGTCAACTGCTGCTCGATGTATCTGTAGCTCTCGACAAATGCTTCGTCGGCTATATCAGTTCAGGTATGGTGCCCTGCGGATCGCCGCCGGGGACTGACCCCATTCATATTGATATCGTCTGGCCCCAAACCATCCAATATTTCGAGTTCTCTCTCGCCACTGATTCTTGGTTGGCATTTGAAACTCACCTGGTCATCACCGATGAATTCCCCGGGGGACTGGGAGTCAGTTTACAGTACTGGGATGATACCTCCGGCAGTTGGGTTGCGGCGCAATATGACTGGGGGACGGGCACATACGATGACCACGGGGATATATCCGGCAATTTTGATCCGGATTGGGCCAGCAAAGTTGAATATGAGCCTTACCGTACCATCCATCCTCCGGGGCAGTACCGGATCATGGCCTGGGAGGCTCTCAAGGATGATGGTTGGGGGGCGGTTTACGGCTACACACCCTCTCAAGGCTCGATTAAAATTTATGCCTTTGAAAACACCCCGCCGCCCGCCACCCCCACCCCCGACCCCGAACTGACTACCGATATTCGCGTCCGGGTTGAGGCCGCTGGCTACGATCCCGTCGAAATGACCTATCAAACCAACGGCTTCGAGCCTTCCAGCATCGAACTCTGGGGTAAGGTGATGGATGA
Source organism: Thermoflexia bacterium (assembly GCA_030605705.1). GTDB lineage: Bacteria > Chloroflexota > Anaerolineae > B4-G1 > SLSP01 > JAUWHU01. The sequence continues at coordinate 4,661 of JAUWHU010000473.1, forward strand.
GTCGTGGAATCCTATTCCCAACGCCATCGTGAGCTTGCCTGATTTGGGGGAATCTGTTACCACAGACAGCAATGGCGATTATCAAATCTATGTCGCGACAACCGGCACCCAACCCTGGGCCTACGAACTGAGCTGGACTATGTCCGCGGCGGATTCAACTGATCCTGACACTCCTGTTCCTCCCAGCTCGCCGCCCCCCTCCCCCACCCCCGCTCCCGCCGATCTGAGCATCGAAGATGCCGTCTACATTTTGCAATCTATCGAGGGGGCCAATTATGTCGCCCTGCGCGATATCGGCATCCTGGTGCGGCCCTACTGGAAAGGCAGCTACCCTGAAGGAATCCCGACAGGCTACCAATTCCAGGTCACATTGACCTTCGATGGGGTCGCCTTCCCCGTACAAACCAAAGGCCCCGGGCGCGATTTCACCTGGGTCATCCCCGGCAACGTGGTTGGGGCCAGCGAGCACACCGTTCACGTGCAGGCCAAAATCGTCGGCACGGATATTGTAGATTCTGATCCCAGTAACAACACCTTCAACAAGACCCTCACCGCCTACGCCTCGCGCCCCATGCGCCTGCTCTACGTGCGGGTCAAACCCACGTATGTTGCCGCCCCCAGCATGGCGGACCTCAACAAGCTGGCCCAGGATTCCATCTCCTATTTGCGGCAAGTTTACCCCGTGCATACCGTGCGGCGCGTCCCCGGCAATTACCAGGTCTGGGCTTTCATGGACACCCGCTATGCTGTCAGCCTGGCGGTCGCCAAAACCCTGCTCAGATACAACAACGAACGCTGCCTGGAATATCTCCCCGATGGCCGCGCCCAACAGAAAGCCAACTGTACCGCGCCCCCAGCCGATCTGGCTGTCGCCGCGATTCCGTATGGCGTTTACGGTAATGTTGAGGGGTGGCTTTACGGGCGCGGCTCCTCCATTTGGGGATCGTGGATGGATAAAACAAGCCAAGGACTTGGTTGGCTGACAGGCGGCGGCGCCAGCATTGACCGGGCTGCCATCACTGTGGTTAACAACCCCATCAACCCGGCCCACGAAATCGGCCACCACTTCGATCTCAATGATGAGTACGGTGACAACCTGGGAAAACAAATCATGTATGGCTTCATCTGGAAAGATGGCAAATTCATTGAGATAGCCAGCGAAACCGCTGAGTATTACAATTTCATGGGCAATGCCGGGGTGGGTTGGCCGGCCACGCAGTATTGGGTCAATGCCGCCACCTGGAACCACATTCTCACCCAGATCATCTCCACCGGGCGGGTCGAACTCCCCCATGAAGTCGCCAGCTTGAATTTTGTACCCCTCCCACAGGCCGAAGAGGAAACTTTTGGATCAGCCTTCCTGGTTTCTGGTAGTGTTAATCAAGCCGGTCAGGGCAAGATTGAGACCATCGACCATCTCCACCGCTACGAAGTTTTACCCACTGACCAGGGCGACTGGATTCTCGAAGCGCTGGATGCCACGGGCGGGACTTTGGGGTTGATCCGCTTCGACACCTATCCCACCGACCTGGAGAGTGAGGTACCCTTCCTGGCAACCTTGCCCGTCAGTGACCATAACGCCGTTGCCAAGATTCAACTGCGCACCGACACTGCCATCGCCGCCAGCGTGGACCGATCTCCAACTGCGCCCACCGTCAATGTGCTCCAACTCCCCGACATCAGCCAGCAAACCGCCACCATTAGCTGGAC
>JAUWHU010000575.1 GCA_030605705.1 Thermoflexia bacterium
CGTGGGCCGTTGGCCTCGCAGACCATAAGGCACGGCCCGTTAAGCGGGCTTGGCGGTTCTGGTCCCTAACGTTGTTTTCACCCGAACCAAACTTGGTAAAATCGGCCGCGTACCACCTTGGCGATAGCCAAGTCCGCTGCAATTGGGGTTAGAAACCGTTTTTCTTTCGTATCTGATTTTTGAGTGGTTAGCGCTTACTCGCTCCATTCGATAAGGATCATCGTCCAATGAGCCAGAGACGGCAGCGTGAGGGCAATTTCATCATCTGTTTGTTGAAAGGGAATAGCCTGCAAGGATAAATCCGCCTGGTCGGGGGACGCGACCCACACCTGGGCAGCTTCTCGCCCAGCGGCGGGGATGGTCACGTCCACGTCGAGCAGCACTTCAGGTGCGGATACTTTATCCCGCCAGTGACCATGTTCAAGGCCCAACAAGTTAATCAGGCTCACGGCGGTATACCTGTCGTTTTCCCGCACAATAGGCATCACTTTGTCGGTAGGCGTTTGGGGCGCGGTAGCGACTCCGTCTATGGCAACCATTTGGTTGGCTAAAATGTTGACGGGGGAGGCCGCGGGGCCAATAACATTCTGGTAGCGCACGGCAAAGTCGTAGTATCGTTGCAGGTTTTCTAGCAATTCGTCGGACGGGACTTTATAGTTGGGGAAATAGGGGTCGGTGAGGATGCGGGCGTTCTCCCCCAATTCAAGATGCCCGCCGCCAGACGCGAAAATGACGGCGTCCATCAATAGCACATTGACCTCGTAGGCGGGGTCCAGATACGCAGCCAACACGACCGCTTTCCCTCCGCCCAACCCCTGGGCCTGGTTGATCAATTCGTACAAATCGTTGAAATCGGTGTACGGTTCCCAAACTTCGATGTAGACAATATCCTCTTTTGAAGGGGCCACTGTTTGGATCGGCCAGTTGGTCACCGCGTTGAAGATCACCGTGCCGGTTTCTCCGCGAGTCTCTTTGACCAGCTCGGATGTACTGTCAATCATGTCCGCCAACGCCTGATCGAGGGCGAAGAAGTTCCCCTCAGCATCGTAGGCATCCTTGGGCCAGCCGAACTGATCGAGGTGGATGCCATCGAAATCGGTTTCCGCCAGAATTTGGGCGAACTGGTTGAGCAGGTGCGCTCCCCAGGGGGAGTCGGGACGTGGATCCATGATGTAGAGAAACGTCCCGCCAAATGTGGCCGGCGAGCCATCCGCCAGATAAACGCCCCAATCGGGATGATCTTGGTAGAACGAGGAGGATGCCGCGTAGATCGCGGTGTAGGGCATGGCAGCCATGCGATAATCGTGGGCCGTGGCGATCAACTGTTTGGTCGTATCGAAGGATAACTCGCGCCCCAGGGGGTCTTGGAACGTGTCCTGGGGAGGTAGGTAGGTATCATGGCGATACATCCAATCGTAGAATTGCAGCCCGTTGATGTGATAGCGGTTGAGAATGCCCAGGGTGACGACTGGCTCCTGGCGTTTGGCGGTAAAATTCGTCAGGAAGCCATAGCGCGGATTTTGCGTCCAGACTGCCAACACATCGAAGCCCGCGGAGCTGCTCGCAAGCCGTTCTCCGTCCGGCGTTTCGACGGAGATGTCCAGACCGTATCCCCGCGGGGCCTCGGCGAGCGGCTCCCAGGCAATTTCGGCAGTGACCGGGGTTGCGGCTGGCAGACTGAGTTCCTGCCGTTCTTCGGCCAAAATCTGGTCGAGATAAGTGATTTTGCTGATTAGCACGACCTCCTGCGGGGCGACAGCAGTCAGGGTGACGTCCCAACGCGCGGTTTCTCCCGGCAAAAAGAACGCGGTGGGAAACTCCAGGGATTGCAGCATCACACCCGGCGTTTCGGTTGGCGTGGCGGTAGGAAGCAGTTCCGCGGTTTCCGTGGCGGTGGGTTGGGGCGTGTTCGTTGCTGGTGCAGACGCGTCGGATGCGCCACAAGCCGTCAGAAATGCAATCAATATCAAGGGGAAAATCAACTTTTTCATGGGGTTTCTCAATCCTAATTTTTCAAAGGAATTTTTGTATTTTTACGAATAGGCTTCTAACGGTCGGCTTCACCCGCTGGGCGGTTGCGGCGTGAGAGCCGTCGCTACAGAGTTGACCACAATGCGCGTGAAGCAGTCGGAATCGAGCGAGATAGCCCAGTCGGGTGCAAGCCGTGGGTGCGACCCGTTCTCCTTAAACCATCGCAATTAAGCGATGGGGGACAGGAGGCAAAGGTCGTTTGATCTTTGACAACTGTGTGTTCATATAGGTGAGATGATAGCACGATTTGTGCGAAACATCAACTCCTATCCTCCCTGGTACGGGAGTGACAGCACCTTCCCTCGGCGTGCGACTGGTTAGCAAGCGTCGAAAGCGGGAAGGAACGGCGGTACGTGGCGAGCCAAACGCGACTATCTCCGCCCAGCAGGT
>JAUWHU010000443.1 GCA_030605705.1 Thermoflexia bacterium
ATTTACGCGCTGGCGGTCGATTACGACAAAGACGCGCCCATCACCAAGGATTTCTTTGCCACAGTCCAGAACAAGCTGCACTGGGCCATTACCGGCAAGACCGCCGCTGGAATCATCTATGCCTCGGCCGATGCCGGCAAAATACATATGGGACTGACCCATTGGAAGCAGTCGCCTGACGGCAAGATAGTGAAGTCGGATGTTTCTGTCGCTAAAAACTATTTGAGCGAGGCGCACATCCAGGAATTGAACCGCATTGTCTCCGCCTATCTTGACCTTGCTGAAAATCGGGCACAGCGGCAGATCCTGATAAAAATGGAAGATTGGGTCCAGTTCCTCCACGATTTTCTGGAACTCTCCAATTACCCCATTCTGCAGGACAAGGGGAAGGTAAGCGCATTGGAGGCAAAACTTAAGGCAGAGCAGGAATTCAAATCTTATCGTAAGCGACAGGACCGGGAGTTTATTTCAGATTTTGACAGGGAAATCAAACGGATTCAGGGCAAGTAAGAGGGCAGCGATGAGCAAAACCTCTGAAAACATCCTCGAACAGACCGCACTTCAGTGGTTCTCATCACTGGCGTAAGACTTTTCGCAGACCGTGCGGCACGGCACTAAGGGGCCTTAGCACCGAGGGTCTGCTGACCGCTGGCTGACCCATGGCTTGCGCCCGACTACACTATCGCGCGCGCAAATCGGCGGCCTCACGCGCTTTCAGCGAGCTTCCTGGCGGAGGTGCTCACGCCGCAGCCGCGCGCCGGTGAGTTCGGCGACGTTAGACCTTTCAGGAGGTGAGTAATGAAAGCAAAGTATCTCTCCATTGTGTTGGTTCTTAGCTTAGGAGTACTATTGACTCTGGCCTTACTGTTGATGACCGGCCGGGATGCACAGGCGAATTATCGCGTGCTCTACGTTGACCGCGACGCTCCCGGCCCCATCTACGATGGCCTCTCGTGGACAACGGCGTTCACCGAGCTGCAGACAGCCCGTGGAGTCTCCTTTTCCGGTGACGAGATCTGGGTGGCCGAGGGCATTTACTACCCCGATTACGACCCCGGCAGCGGCCAGTATACCGGCTATGTGACCGCCACTTTTCGATTACAACAAGGTTTGGTTATTTCCATGTATGGCGGCTTTGCCGGGACGGAGACCTCCCGCGAACAGCGCGATTGGACAGTCAACCAAACCGTCCTCAGCGGCGACCTGGACCGCAATGACACCACCGATGCCCACGGCATCATCACCACGACACAGCACATCACCGGTACTAACGCTTGGTCGGTCGTCAGTGTCTATGGCATGGGTGCTGTTCTGGACGGCTTTGCAGTGACAGGCGGTAATGCCAACGGCAATGTGGGGGAGTGGTGGGATTCCTCGTGCAGCGGGGGTGGGATGTACATCGCCGGTGTTCCAACAGTGCGCAACCTGATCTTTTCCGGCAACGCGGCCAGCAGCGATGGCGGGGGGATGTTCACTTCTCTCGGTAGCCAGCCGACTCTGACTAATGTGTCCTTTGTCGGCAACTCGGCCGGTGCTGGCGGGGGCATGTCTACCTGGGGCGGCCGATCTCTCCTGATCAACGCCTTATTCACTGCTAATTCAGCCTCCTCTGGCGGTGCGCTGCACAACATATTTGCCAGTCACCCGACGTTGATCAATGTCACTTTTTTCAGCAACACGGCCAACAGTGGCGGCGCGATCGCCAACAACCATAGTAGTAGCTCAGTGCTGACCAATTGTATTCTGTGGGGCAACACGGCATCGTCCCCAGGAGCACAGATCTACAACACGGTAGGATGTACGTCAACCATCTCCCACAGCGATATTCAGGGCTCCGGAGGATCCGGGGCGGGTTGGGACACGGCTCTCGGTACAGATGGTGGCGGCAACATTGACGCCGACCCACTGTTTCTGAATGCCGCCGACGGGAATCTGCGGTTGTGGATTTTATCCCCGGCAGTTGACGCCGGGGACAACTCCGCTGTCCCTTCTGGCGTCGCTACCGACGCCGATGGCAAGCCACGTTTCGTGGACATTCCCATCGTATCCGATACCGGCGCTGGCCCTCCGCCCATAGTAGACATGGGCGCTTATGAGGTCCAGTCCTCAGGCGCCACTTACTCGCGGCTGGAGATCTGCACCGATGAGAATTGGTACGAACCCTCCACAGGACAACCAGCCAGGATTCAAACCGTAGGGCCTACGCCAGGAAGCATTTACGACATTCCAGACGCAGCACCGATTTGGGGGCAAGACACCGGGCCTTACTCCTCAACGGTGTTGACGCGTTCATTCACCATCCCCGTCAATGCAGCGAGTATCACCGGGAGGGTCACTTTTGTGGCCGATGATGGTGTGACGCTGACCCTGAACGCGCAGCAAGTCGGCAACTATGACGCGATGACGTGGCCGCCACCAACCATCCGCACACTGACCAACCTACAGCCCGGGGCAAACGAATTTCGAGCAGATGTGTACAACCGACCAGGGGGGGCCTGGTTTGAAGCTTGCGCGGTGATTGTCTATGAGCAGTGGCGCATCTATGTACCTGTGGTGCTTAGG
>JAUWHU010000190.1 GCA_030605705.1 Thermoflexia bacterium
GAGAACACAGAGAAAGACAGAAAAAACTCTGCGCCCTCCGCGTCTCTGCGTTGAAATTCTTGTTTTTTGTGCCAGGACTTGATTGTTAAGTGCCTAAATTATTGAGAACATACCGCCAGTTGTGCTTGGCAGCCCGATTCATCGGGCATTGCTGCGTAGCGCGGGGACACCTGCGGTCCCCGCGCGCGTGACTCGCTCACAAGCCTCCCCCGCGTACCCTACGCCGCCGCCACCGCCACCGCGCGCTGCGCCCGGTACTCCGTCTCCAACGACCGCCGGAACTGGCGGGTGTAGAGGTCGTAGTAGTGCCCCCGGGCGCGGATCAGCTCCGCGTGCGTGCCCAGCTCCACGATCTGCCCTTGCCGGATGACTAAGATGCGGTCCGCCCGCTTGATCGTCGAGAGTCGGTGCGCCACGACAAAGCTCGTCCGCCCCGCCATGACCGCCTCCATCCCCCGCTGGATCCGCGCTTCGGTGAGCGTGTCCACGGAGCTCGTCGCCTCGTCCATGATGAAGAGGTCGGGTTCGGCCAACACCGCGCGCGCCAGACTGAGCAGCTGTTTCTGTCCCACCGAGAGCAGACCGCCGCCCTCGCCGACTTCCTCCGCATAGCCGTGTTCCAGCTCCTCGATGAAGTCGTGGGCGTGGGCGAGCTGCGCGGCGCGCTCTACCTCCTCGTCCGTGGCGTCCAGTCGCCCGTAACGGATGTTCTCGCGGATGCTGCCGGAGAAAAGGTGTGGCGTCTGCAAGACCATGCCGACGTGCGATTGGATCGCCTGCTGCGTCAGCTCGGTGTAGTCGCGTCCGGCGATGCGCACGACGCCACTCGTCGGCTCGTAGAAGCGGCACAGCAGGTTCACGATGGTGGACTTGCCCCCGCCCGTCGGGCCGACCAGCGCGATGTGCTCGCCCTGTCTCACGGTCAGGTTGAAATCCGCCAGCACCTCCTCGCCTTCCTTGTAGTGAAAACCCACGCGCTCGAAGGTGATGTCACCACGCAACGTGCCGGGATCGAACGCTCCCGCTCGGTCCACCACGTCGGGTTGCGCATCAATGAGCGCGAAGACCCGCTCCGCCGAGGCCACACACTGCTGCATCTCCGCGTAGACCCGCGCCAGGTCCTGGATGGGCCACAGCATGAAGGTGAGGTAGGCGAGGAAGGCCTGGATGCCGCCGATGGTGATGCCGCCCACGTGCGTCTGCAGGCCCCCGTACCAGATGACCGCCCCCACGCCGCAAGCCCCGATGATCTGCACCAGCGGCAGGACCAGCGCCGAGAGCCACGCCGCGCGGTAAGCGGCGCGGTAGAGGTTCGATGACTTCTCGCCAAATTCCACCAGGTTCTGGCGCTCGCGTACCAGCGCCTTGACCACTCGCACGCCGGAGATATTCTCGTTGTACGCGCCGGTGATGATCGAGTTCAGCTTGCGTACCCGGCGATACTCCGCCAGGATGCGTTGCTTGAACCAGATGGTGATGAAACCCATGAGGGGCAGGATCGCCGCCACCACCAGCGCCAGCCGCCAATTGATCTTCACCATGAAGATCAACGACATGGTGATGTTGAGCGCGGCCCAGGTGCTATCCACCATCCCCCACGTTACCAGATTGGCGATGCGCTCGGCATCGGAGGTCACGCGAGACATGATCCAGCCCACCGGCGTTTTATCGAAATAGGAGAAGGAAAGTTCCTGCAAGTGATTGAAGAGCTTGCGGCGCAGATCGTACTGCACGCGCTCGCCCAACACCCCTGCTAAGTAGATGAAGCCCAAAACCGAGATGGCCTGCGCGATCACCAGCCCGCCGTAGATCGTGAGCAAATGCCGCAGCTGTGCCAAATCGCGCGCGACGATCCCTTCATCAATGATGCGTTTGCCCAAAAAGGTGAAGTAAGCATCCAGGAACGACGTCGCCGCGATCATCACCACGAAGCCCGCGACCCAGTACCAGTAGGGCCGCACTTGCTTCAGGATGCGCGCCACCACCTGGCCGTTGAACTGCGTTGTGAATTCTTCTTCTTCAAAACCTTCGTGAGACATAGATTTACTCCCAAAGTGTTACTGAAATCGTCAAGTGCGTGTTTCGTGTTGCGTGTTCCGTTCACGCCCGTAGCTGAACAAACGGAACACGCACCACGCATTACGCTTCACATCACCGGCGACACCTCTTGCTCCACTTCTCGCTCCACCTCTTCTTCGATGCGCGCCTGGAGCTCGTAGATTTCGCGGTACAGACCGCCTTCCTCGAGCAGCGTCTCGTGCGTACCCTGCTGGATGATCCGGCCCTTGTCCAACACCAGTATCCAGTCTGCATCCATCACCGTTTGAATGCGGTGCGCGATGACAAAGCTGGTACGGTTCCCCATCAGCCGCGCCAACGCCGCCTCGATCTGCATCTCTGTTTCGGTATCCACCGACGAGGTGGCATCGTCCATGATCAGGATGCGCGGATCCTTGAGCAGCGTCCGGGCGATGGCGACGCGCTGTCGCTGCCCGCCGGAGAGCGTCACCCCTTTCTCCCCCACCAGTGTGTCGTAACCGTCGGGGAAAGTCAGGATAACATCGTGGATCGCTGCCGCCCGCGCGGCCTCCTCAACCTCCGCGTCGCTCACCTCGCGCCCCGCCCCGTAGGCGATGTTGTCGCGGATGGAACGCGAGAAAAGGAACGGCTCCTGTTCCACGATGCCGATCTGTCGCCGCAGCGTGGCCCGCGAATACTCCCGCAATTCCCTGCCATCGAGCAGGATGCGGCCGGTATCATAATCGTAGAAACGCAGCAGCAGATTGACGATACTCGTCTTGCCCGACCCCGTCGAGCCGACCAGCGCGATGGTCTGCCCGGCCCCGGCTCGGAAGGTGATGTCGTGCAACACGGCGCTAGGCTGCGGTGTGCTTCCCTCCTCCGTCGGAGTGGGAGTGTAGGCGAAGTTGACCCCTTCGAAGACGACGTTGCCCTGGAGAGGAGTTTCTACCAGCTCGGAGTTGCCCACCTCGATGTCCTCGCGTTCCTCGGCGATGATGTCGGCCACCCGGCGATAGGAGACCAGCCCCGTCGAAACCTGCACGATCAGCCGGCCTAAGTTCCGCACCGGCCAGACGATCCAGATCACCATGCCGCTGGCGGCGATGTAAGTCCCCAGGGTGATCTCGCCCTGGATCGCCATGAGCGCGCCGGCAGCCAGTACCAGCAGCGTCTGCCCGGAGCAGAGGATGTCGGAGACCGGCCAGTAGAGAGAGTGCATTATCAACAACCGCTTGCCACGCCGGTACTTCTC
>JAUWHU010000118.1 GCA_030605705.1 Thermoflexia bacterium
CGCTGAAACGCCAGCCCTAAGTTACCTGAATTTGGAGTTGCAAAAAACATGAAACAACGGAGCACTGTCTTACTCTTAAGCGCGCTCACGCTCATTTTTCTGTTGGGATGTTCGGTGGAATCGCTCTACCTGAGCTTCTACATTGATGGCAAGTCCGACGCCTTGACCGAACCGGCAGGCACGGACGACACCGAAATCACCTTCACCGTGGAGCAAGGCCAGAGCGTGGAGGCCATCGCAAATCATCTGCGGAGTCAGAGGCTGATCAACGACGCGGAGCTGTTCCGCCGCTACGTGCAATACAAAGGGCTGGATGCGGGCATCCAGGCGGGAACCTACACGCTGCGACAGACCATGACCATCCCGGAAATCGCCCTCACCTTCCAACAGGCGAGCGCACCAGAGCAGCAGGTCACCATCCCCGAAGGCAAACGCCTCGAGGAGGTGGCGACACTGGTGGCAACGCAGACCACCATTGAGGCCGATGCTTTCCTGCAGCTGGCGCAATCCGGCTGGCCCCAGACGGACCTGGCGACGAAGTACGATTTTCTGGCGCAGGTTCCCGTCACGGCGACGCTGGAGGGCTTCCTCTTCCCCGACACCTACCGCTTGCCCCAGGACGCCACGGCTTACGACTTGATTGATCGCATGTTGGCGGATTTCGCGCGCCAGGTGACGCCGGAGGTGCAACAAGGGTTCGCGGATCAGGGATTAAGCCTCTACGCAGGGCTCACACTGGCCTCCATCGTAGAGCGCGAAGCGGTTCTCCAGGAGGAGCGGGCCACCATCGCCGGGGTTTACGCCAACCGGTTGCGAGATGGCTGGTTCCTTTCGGCCTGCCCCACGGTACAGTACGCCCTGGGCTACCGGCCCGATGAGGGCAGCTGGTGGAAAAGCCAGCTCTACTTCGCCGACCTGGACGTGGAGTCGCCGTACAACACCTACCGCAATTTAGGACTGCCGCCCGCCCCCATCGCCAGTCCCGGAGCGAGCTCCATCCAGGCTGCCGCCTTCCCGGCGCAGACCGCTTACTACTTTTTCATGGTAGACTGCACGCAGAACAACGGGAGCCACTTCTTCGCCACGACAGAAGCGGAGCACATGGCGAATTTCAATGCGTGTGGCGGGGTGTACGGTACCAATCCATAACGCGGCAAATAGCAAATGGCGAATGGCAAATGACCGACCAAAATTCTCGACGTTCAACAAGACGTTTTATGGAGATTTCCTATGAGTACCCAAGACATCCGCTGGATTCAGAGATTCAATCATTTCAACCAAGCCTTTTCCCAATTGAAAGATGCCGTAGAGCTGGCTCAACAGCGTCCCCTCTCAAAACTCGAAGGACAAGGGCTGATCCAGGCTTTTGAATACACTCACGAACTGGCCTGGAAAACCTTGAAAGACTTTCTCGAAAACCGCGGCGTTCAGACTCTCTACGGGTCAAAAGATACCACACGGGTTGCCTTTCGCGCGGGCTTGATAAAAAACGGCGAGATATGGATGGACATGATTGTCAGCCGCAATTTAACCTCGCACATCTACGATGAGACCACTGCCGCCAAAATTACCTCGGCAATTCTCGGCGACTACTTCACAGAATTCGCAACGCTGCACACCAAATTGGAAAGCATGAAACAAGAAGAATCCGCATGAAATACGGCCTGAGGGAAACCACCATCGAAAAAATCTGCGCCGTTCTTGCCTGCTACCCGCAAGTGGAAAAAGCGGTTTTGTACGGCTCGCGCGCCAAAGGCAATTACAAAAACGGCTCTGATATTGACCTGACTCTTTGCGGTGGCGCAAATTTGACGCTGAACGTTCTGTACAAAATCATGAACGAACTTGACGACTTGCTCCTGCCGTACACCATTGACCTCTCCATTTTCAACGACATCGGCGACCCCGATGTGATCGAGCATATTCAGCGCGTGGGCGTTACTTTCTATGCGCGCTCGAACGGCTGCAATACGACCCTCTAATTGAAAAAACGTCCGCAACTTTTAACTTTCAACCCGCAACTTTCAACTTCTAACTTTCAACTCTTAAAACCGTCACCTCCGGGCGGCAGTTAAACCGTAGCGCCGGCCCGGTCGTCCCCAGCCCACGATTGACGTAGACCTGCGTGGTCGCGCCCTGCACCCAGCCCTCGACAAATTTCTGCCCAAAGCAGGAGGGAACGAACGGTGCTCCCACGAGCGGAAGTTGCACCTGCCCGCCGTGGGTGTGACCGCAGAGCGCCAGGTCAACGCGCCCCTCCGGCAACATCTCCGTGAAATCCGGGTTGTGGACCAGGAGCAGGCGCGGTTCGTCCGGGGGAATGTCGTCGAGCAGCCCGGCCAGCGAGTCGCGGGCCGGCGCCCAGGCCGCCCGAAAAGCGACGCGATCACCGCTTCCCCCAGGGCCGGACATCGCGGTATAGCCGCGATCCTCGATGCCCAGGAGCCAGAGACGCGCTCCGTCGTGCTCCAACGCGACGCGCTGGTTGCGTAGGACGGAGATCCCCGCGTCCTCCAGATTGGCGGCAACCACAGCGGCGTCGGTCCAGATATCATGATTGCCCAAGACGGCATAGCTGCCGTAGTGGGAACGTAGTTCTGCCAGCGCCGTAGCGACCTCGCGGCTGTGCCGCGCCTCTCCTGTCACAAAATCGCCGGTGAGCACGACCAGATCGGGCGCGGCGGCGTTCGCCAGCGATACCGCCCGGCGCACGGTCTCCAGCTCGATGCCGGAACCCAAGTGGATGTCGCTCAGCTGCACGAGGGTCAAGCCGCCCCACGCAGGGGGTAAGTTCGGGAGAGTGATGGAGGTATGTAGCACAGCCAGCCATTCCGGCTCGACCTGCGTGGCGTAAAGCGGCGGCAGGGAGACTGCCAGCGCGCCTCCCAACAGCCCTTTGAGAAACCGGCGGCGGGAGATGGTATGGGTCATTTGACCGTCAGTCGGTGGCTGGCACCAGCGTGGGGGTCAGTATGGGCGCAGGAGTCGGCGTAGGCTTCCAGCCCGATGTTCCCGTCGCCGTGCAGGGGTTGTAATCCCAGCCGAGGGTCACGCGGAAGTCAATTTCACTGCCCTCGACCGGATCGCTCTCCACAGCGCTCTGCTGGAGCTCGTAGAGGCGCAGCAAACGCCAGAGGGGGGAGCCTTTGGACGTCGTCGTGAAATCTATGATGGCGGTGCGGGTCGCGCCGGCGACGTCCTGAACGGAGACCACGTCGAAACCCTCTAACCTCAGCCGGTAGGCAGCCACGTCGCCCCAGGCCGAGTTGCCGGTGCCGTTCTGGACATCCACGCGATAGGCGCGCTGCACGGCGCGGCTTGTTACCGGCGGCTGAGAAGCTTCCCGCATGAAATCATACATTGCCTCAGCCTGCGGCACCAGCACGTAACCACCATTCAGCGCAGTCCAGGAGCGCACCAGGTGATAACCCCGGATAAAGCGGCTCTTCAGGTTCCGCATATCGAACCGCGCAGCGACGGAGCCTAAGTAGAGCATCTCCGTCAATCCCAGGTCGGTCTCCACGTCTTGCTGGTACACGTCCCAAAACTCCGGGATACGGGGGATCATGTTCTGTGTCAGTGCCTTCTGGAGCACGGCGGTGATCACTTGCTGCTGGCGACGGTGCCGGTCAAAGTCGGAGGTGTTCCAACGGGAACGGACGTACCACAGCGCGAATTTACCGTCCAGGTGATGTAGACCCGGTTCCAGGTCAATGTCCGTCTGGCCGGTCGCCGATTCCGCGTCGGGGTAGGTGTCATGGAAAGGGCACTCGACGATGATGTCCACGCCATCCACGGCGTCCACGAGACTCCGGTAGCTGCTGAAATCCACCATCGCGTAGTAGTGAATGGGAAGGCCGAAATTATATTCGATCGTCGCCTTGATCAATGCCGGCCCGCCACCCGGATAGCCGGTCTTGACCCCTCGCGAGTACGCCGTGTTGATCTTATCCAGCCCCCAGGTGGGAATCCAGGCGTAGTAATCGCGGGGGATGGAGATGAGGCTGATCGCCGGCATATCGGGGAAGATCGAGACGATCATCAACACATCGGTGCGGCCGACTGGCTCGCCCGGTCGCCGGTCGCTGCCCAGCAATAGCAGGTTGATCGTGCCCTGGGGCTGCGCGATGAAGGGCATGGGCGTGGGTTGCGGCAATGGGGAGGTGATCACATACGTGCCCGTTAGCGGAGTGGGCGGGATCGGGAGTGTGGGAGCCTCTGGCGTCGGGGTAATCGTCGGTGTGGGTGAAGGGAAAGGCGTCGGGCTGGGTGTAGGCGTCAACGTGGCCGTGGGCGTCCAGGTCGGCGGAATCGTTGGGGTGACAGTAGGAGATGGCGTGATCGGCGCAGGGGTCGCCGTCACTAACATCGCGCCTAATGCGTGCTGCTCCTGAGCCGCGCGCGCTCCCAGGATGACCAGTACCACCAGACCCGCAAAGATAAACCACTCAAAAAGACGTATACCCGTTTTCATCGTCGGAGAACTTCATCCCGTAGAAAATTTCTGCAGCAGTGCATTCTCGCACTTGCGCAACCGGCATCATACCACGCAACAAGAGAATGACAAATGGAGAATGAATGAATGAATGATGAATGGTGAATGGTGAATGGCAAACGGTTGAAGTGTGCTATAATTCATATCACGGCGATGAATCGCCTACTACAAGCCACGTTATTTTCGGAGCAGTCGCTAAAACGCTGGGACGCTGGGACGCCCCTCAGTCACCAGTCACTAACTTAATTTCAGGAGCAAAACGATGAAGTACAATCGCAAGAAGAGCAAAACGCAAGTCATTTTTGCCATCATCACCATCATACTGCTGTTAAGCATCATCCTCAGCGCCGTCATCACCTCCCTGCCACCGGCTCATTAGCAAGTTAAGAGTTGGAAGTTAGAAGTTGCAAGTTAAAAGTTGAAAGTTGAAAGTTGAAGGTTGAAGGTTGCGCCGGCGGCAAGGGAGCTACAAAGTTTCCCCTACGAACCGGGCGCCGATTTGCACGTTCGCACATTTATCCCCACTCTCCAAAGGAGAATATTATGCCCCAGCTGCACCGACAGGACCATGCTCTGCGAGAATTCCACGTCTCCCGTCAGGCACGGGATCGCTACCGCTTTGCCGAGACGCTCTTCGCACTGAACGGCAACGTCCTCTTCGCCAACTTCCACGCCGTGCGCGTCTTCGCCCAGAAGATGAACGACAAGCGCGACCTGTTGAATTTCCCAGAGCAGGCCGTGCGCGCCGGCCAGCTCAACGCTATGGGGCTGATTGACGAGATCATGCACTACGCCGTCAGGCTATACCACGAACAGGAAAACCCCACGGTCATGAAAAAAGCCCTGGCGTACTTGGACGCGCAGCTCGGTAAAGAAGCCGTGGATGCGACCCTGGCTGCCTTTGCCGATGCGTTCCCGCCCGTCGCCGTCTACCGGCGCGAGATGACGCTGGAGGCATATTTAGCCGGCGAGATCGAGGGTGAGTCCCAGCGCCAAGTAATACTGGAGGAGCTATGCCTGCTCTGGCTGGCAAACGTCAACCCTGCCTTCGCGCCCTTTCTGGAGCTCTTCGACGATGGCGACCTGGAGAAGCAGACCGCCTACCCGCAGATGGCGCAAGCGCTGCATGGCTTCTTCGAGACGCAGCCCCTCTTCGGCCCAGACAACCAGAATCTCATGGATATGCTGCGCAGCCCGGCCATCGCGGTTCCCCACTCCCTGTCTGGGCAGCTGGACTACATCCGCACGCGCTGGGCGACATTGTTAGGCAAGTACCTCTATCGCCTGTTGAGCAGCCTCGATTTCCTGGCCGAGGAAGAAAAACTGTTCTTCGGTCTCGGCCCCGGCCCCGCGCAGGTCTACGAATTCGGCGGCCAGGAGCTGGAAGAGGAGCGCTTCAGCCCCGATAGCGACTGGATGCCCCGCGTGGTGATGGTGGCGAAAAACGCCTATGTCTGGCTGGACCAGCTATCCAAGGAATACCAACGTGACATCCGCAGCCTCGATCAGGTTCCCGACGAGGAGCTGGACAGACTGGCGCGGTGGGGTTTCACGGGGCTGTGGCTCATCGGCCTGTGGGAACGCAGCACAGCCTCCCAGCGCATCAAGCGCATGATGGGCAACCCCGACGCGGTGGCGTCGGCCTACTCCCTGCAAGATTACCGCATCGCTGACGACCTGGGCGGCGAGGGAGCTTATGACGACCTCAAAACCCGCGCCTGGCGGCGGGGCATCCGCCTGGCCAGAGATATGGTTCCCAACCACGTGGGGATTGATTCCCGCTGGGTCATCGACCACCCCGATTGGTTCGTCGGCCTGCCGTACAGCCCCTTCCCCTCTTACACCTTCGACGGGCCGGACCTCTGCGACGACTCACGGGTAGGCGTCTACCTTGAGGATCACTACTACACGCGCAGCGACGCCGCCGTGGTCTTCAAGCGGGTAGATCACCAGACAGGTGACGCGCGCTACATCTACCACGGCAACGACGGCACGAACATGCCGTGGAACGATACGGCGCAGCTCAATTA
>JAUWHU010000406.1 GCA_030605705.1 Thermoflexia bacterium
GGTGGGACATCTGAGCCTCCGGCTACGCGAGGAACTGGTCCGTCTCTACATCGTCTCTGTGGGATTGGATAGCGCGGAGCTCGTGGATCAACTCATCAAAATAGGAGCCGCCGGCCAGCGGGTGGACAGGGCCGGCCTACAGCGGGACTTGGAACGGCTGCTGACCAAATACCACGGTTTGCCTCTCAAAGAAATCCGTGCCCAGGAGGTCATTGACGAGATCATGCCCATCGCCTTCCGCCACCACCTGCGTCTCCCTGCGGAACTGTGGCTGATGGGGAAAACTCTGGGGATGATGGAAGGGGTAGGGCTGAAATTAGACCCGGATTTTGACGTTTTCGCCGTCTCCAAACCCTACGTGCGCCGCTTCACCTGGCAAATGGCCTCACCCAAAGTCTGGGGACGCAAGCTGCTCAAAGGAGCCAATGATTGGAATGAATTGCTCGCCGCCCTCCCCAAACAAAGTCATCGCATCCTGGACCAGGTGGAGAGGGGAGACCTGGAGATCAATATCAGCTTCAAGGAAGCACAGCAAACCATCAACAGACTGGACCTCCTCGTCAACCGGCTGTCCACCAGCATCCTGTTAGCCGCGCTCATCGTCGGCCTGGCTTTACTGACTCCTCTGGTAAGCACCGGGGGATACGGCATCGCCTTCTGGCTGGCGGTGACCGGGTTCCTGGCGGTAGCCATCCTGGGGCTAAGCTTGCTGATCTCCATGTGGCGGGCTGGACGCTGACCGCTATAGCCTGGTCAAAACGGCGTCAGCCCTGCCGCCCGCACCAGTGCAACGGCCTCCGCGTATTCGTCCCGTGTGAGAGAATGATCCAGCGGAGGAAAATCGGCGGCGCGGTACGCGGGACGATATTGCGCCATCACGTGGATGGCGGTATCAAGGGAGAGCTCCTTAGCCAAGAAGCGGGCAATCTCCCCCGTCCCGGCAAGACCGCCGGGCAGGACCAGGTGCCGCACGAGCACGCCCCGCCGCGCCAATCCCCGGTCATCCAGCACCAGGCTCCCGACCTGACGATACATCTCCCGCAACGCGGCCTGGTTCACCTGGGGATAATGACGGACGCCGGAGAGCTGCCATCCCACCGCCGCAACAGCGTATTTCATATCGGGGAGGTAGATATCTACCAGGCCATCCATCAAGCGCAGGGCTTGAGGCGCATCATAACCACCGGTGTTGTAGACGATGGGGATGCGCAGCCCGGCCTGGATCGCCACTGCCAATCCACTCACGATCTGCGGGACGACGTGCGTGGGCGAGACGAGGTTGAGGTTATGACATCCCCGCGATTGCAAATCGAGCATCATGCCCGCCAGGGTCTGAGGCGTGACCGGCGCGCCGGTCAGATGCTGGCTGATGTCGCAATTCTGGCAATAGACACAGTGCAGGTTGCAGCCGGAGAAGAAAAGTGTGCCGGAACCGCGCCAACCGCGCAGCACATCCTCCTCACCGTGATGCGGGCCGTAGCTGGCAACGTAGGCCACATCGCCCACACGACAAGGGCCAGGATGCGCGGTGCGGTCAATACCGCAATCGTTGCCGCAGAGGCGACACTCATGGAGGGCCGTCTCGGCTTCTGCCACACGGCCAGCGAGTTTCCCGCCTTCCAATAGCGACAGGTAAACAGGGAAAACATCGGGGCTCGTGTGCGCAGCTAAATCTGAGTTCACGGCACTTCTCTCCACGTGAGGGTAATGACCCGCCGCCAACCTACGATCACTTCAGCTACCTGCCGTTGGTGTTGAAGCAATCACAGAAAACGTGTGGCTTCACCAAATCACTTCTACAGGATACCTGGCGATCTGGAGATCAGCGGTCAGGATCGGCATATCTTCCAGTTGGCTCTGGGCTACCAGAATTCGATCAAATGAATCCCGGTGAATGGCCGGTAGCGTATACACGTGAAGGGCATGGCTCAGTTGGATGGGTAAACCACTGAAAGCATTGGCCGCCAATTGATCGGCAATGAAACGCTCCAGATCGCCAGGCAACATCAGTTTTCCCAACCGGGCCTTGATGGCAATCTCCCAGCCGCTGACGGCGCTCAAGAAAATAGCATTGCCAGCATCGCTGATGATCCCAGAGGCACAGGATGAAAGCTTGGGGTTATTGTCAATCCACCAGAGAAATGCGTGGGTATCCAACAGCACATTCATTTCTCGTCTCGACCTTCAAACGCAGTGAGAATGTCATCTGGCAAGGGAGCATCGAAATCGGGAGCCATCCAAATTTTGCCTTGAGCACTTCCCGGCGTGCGGTTGGGCAACTCCTGAACCAGAGGCGCCAGGCGCGCGACCGGTTTACCGGCCTTGGCGATGATGATTTCCTCGCCGGTTGCTACACGAGAGAGGAGTTTTGAAAAATATGTCTTTGCTTCGTGAACATTCACCTTTGCTATCACGGGAGTCACCGCCTTTGATTATGGTTATACGCTAAGTACATTATAGACTAAGTTGTGGACTAAGTCAAGAAGAAGAAAGAGAAGGGTGTATTTCAATTTTAAGGCGAGTTTCTACAGCGAGCGCGCTCCCACAGCAGTTGCTCAGTAATTTGTCACTCCTTCTTCCGTGGGGCCATCATGCAACGACCGCTCTCTGCCTGTTTGCAATGTCCACACACGAGCCTGGGGCGGGTCACAAAGCC
>JAUWHU010000462.1 GCA_030605705.1 Thermoflexia bacterium
AGTGGAAAAATGCAGACGGCACACCAGGCGAGGAAACCACCTGGTTCCGCGTAACGGCCTGGCGGCGTTTGGCGGAGACCGCTGCACAGTATCTGAAGAAAGGACGCCAGGTACTCATCGAGGGCCGATTAAAACCCGACCCGCAGACCGGCGGTCCGAAAGTCTGGACCCGGCAAGACGGGACTGCCGGGGCTTCTTATGAGATCACAGCGTCCACCATCCGCTTCCTGGGTCAGCGAGAAGAGACCACGGCCACCCCCAACGGCGCGCTGCCAGTGGAAGAAGCCGGGGAAGCTCCCCCTATGCCGTACTAGGCTCAAAGCCCCAGCTCGGCCGCTGCTCATCACTTTGACAGTGGTGGGCAGCGACGGGGAAGGGAGAAAGGCACTTTCTTATGCTAGAAAATCTCAAAATAACAGAATATGAATTACTCTATGACAAGAAATCTCTTCGCAGCGTTGTTTTACAACTGCGACGTGGACGCGGCTGTGAGCGTTGGTTAATTAGTCGAGCCGGTGATTGCCTCGGCAAAACTCCAAATGCTCACGGATATTTCACGTTTGAGTATGAACCGTTGCCATCATCACGTGATGATGATTATTACCGCGAACATCGTTTTGATAGCGCAGAGAAGGCTTATCAATTCTGGATAGAAAACCGGAACAAGATACTGGCAACACAAAGAGAATGGATTGAGTTTGTGAGAATGACGAGGGGCATAAGCCATATCTAACAAATGGGCACGATTCGCCCATCCGCTTCCAGGCAGCCTTTATCAAAGAACGAGATGCGCGAAAAGAGATTGTTCAAGCACAATTAGGAGGCGTTGCATGACAGCACCACTCACAAAACAAGAATACATGCTGGTTATTGAGGCTCTCGACGTGCTTCGCGGACGTATTGAAGTCAGCATAGCATCTTTGCACAAGACCGCCAAATCGTATGGTCTTACAAACAGAGACGCTTTCAACCAGACACTCGCCGAGTGGGAAACAGAGCTTGCCTTGTTAGAATCCGCTAAAGAGAAAATACACGCGGGTTACGTGAGCACTCTGAGAGCCAAGCAATCATAGGAGCACACGAGATGAAACGGTTATTATTACGTGGGTTGTGTGTGATGTTTCTGATAGGAATAGCAGTAGTTCTCACTGTCTACTGCGTCCAACAGCAAGCCATTTCCCATGCGTACCGCTCGTCGCCAGCGGGTCTCATCGCCGGAGCTGCCAACACCATCGCCGAGGGAGGCCATACTCACACCTTCGGTGACACGCTGGTAACGGTATTATCCGTCGTGGGGATTTTAGTGCTCATTGGCTTTTTTGTCTGGCTGGCGTCGCCGCTGCTCCCACTACAAGCACAGCGTCGCCGCTATCAGAGCCGCCGTTATCAACAACAGCGTTATCAAAGGCCCCCGCAAGCATTGCAATTACCAGCGGATCAACAATGGATGCTCAGGCAAGAGATCCAGCGTCTCGAACAGCATCTTCAGCATCTTGAACAACAACCCTATCAGCAATATCCTGAAAGTCTCTATCAGGAGGAAGAATCGCCATGGGTATTGTAATCGGCATTGGACTTTTTCTGCTGGCCGGTGGAGGCATAGCAGTAGCCTTTGAGAGTAGCCGTACTCACGCCTTGCAAGCGCAGGCTGCCGAGGCACAAGCAGCCGCACAGGCCGCGGACGCGGCAGCGCGGGCGCGGCAGACAGAGGCCCTCATCATTGCCATTGAAAACTCTCAGCGTATGACTACGCTGTTAATGTTTGTAGTGATTCTGTTGACGGTTGCACTCCTGGCTATGATTGCCGTATGGCTTTACACAAACATGCGTAACAGAGAACAAGCAGGCACATTTCATCATCAACCGGAGCCGCTAACCGCTCAAATGTGGGCATATTACATGATGTTGCGGCAAAAACTCGGGGGGCACGAGTACGAGTTCCCGGTCTCCCCCGCAAACACGATTGTCACAGCCGATGACCCCTTCTGGATGTTGGGGGTGCATAAAGATGAAGAAGCGTACTAACTCTACAGTTATCTGGACTGTAACCTGTGTGCTGGTATTGGTACTCATAGCGTGCGCGAGTACGGATACTAGCAATGGCGCCTCGTCCATGTCTGCTCCTGCGGTAACCAACACGGCAGCCAGAGGAACCATCGAAGCCGTCCAAGCCGCACAGTATCAGCATGAACTACATGCACAGAATACCTTAGTTGCGATTCATGTAGCACAGACGGCCACGGTTATTGTTGAACAACAGGCGGCTAATGCTGTGGCAGCTCAACAGACAGCCACAGCTATAGCGGAACAACAAGCGGCTAACGCTGCGGCAGCCCAACAAACAGCCACGGCCATAGCGGTGCAGTACACCGTGCAAGCTGCAAATGCACAGGCGACGGCGACCAAAGAAGCACAAGCGGCCACAGCCACAGCCAGGGCCTGGCAAGCCACACAGCAAGCACAATTCACTGCGGCAACCGCGACGGCTGAGTCCGTGCATGCCACAGCCACGGTAGAGATGGTTGTCTTCAACTCACAAGCCACAGCGACCAAAGCTGCGGACAACGCCATCGCCACGGTGCAGGTGGCTCGAGCGAGGAAAGAAGAACTTGATGCTCAAATCGAGGAACTGGTTTATCCTCTCAAAGCCTACGGCCCCTGGGTACTCCTTTTGATAGCAGTGGTGGCTATCGTCTTTGGTCTCTACCGTTTCGCCGTGGTCATGGAAGCCCGGCAGCGAGTAATACAAAGCGAGGGAAGTAAAAACGTCATAGTTCTCGACCCAAGTGGTAAAGTGCTCCAACCACACAGCGCACTGGGGCCAATACTGGACCCTCGACAACGCATTCTACCACCCACAGCGGATGAGCAACTGATTGTAACCGAAAACGCTCAACGCATTACGGCCATCCGCGCCACGCATCCCCCCCAGGATAGCGGGAGGAGTGACAATCGAACTACGCGGCAACACCGGTATCGCGAGGCCGCTGGGGCAATGCTGCGCCCGCAACTCCAACGCCACGACAAACCACCAACGCCGGGACTGCGTCAGATTTACGACTTACGCACGCTGAAACACGCTTACCAGGCCGGGTTACTCACCCCACAGATGGCACAAGCTTTAGAGACGGATTGGCAACAACAAATCATAGATGGAGAATGTCTGGAGGTATAAGCATGAGCATTTCAGCACTGCAAGTAACACGAGAAGCTGCCACCCGTGAGTTTTGGCGGGTGCTTATGGGTACCCTGCGCGAGCGTCAGGTGCTCCGCGCCCGGCCACGGCAAGGAGGCTATGTGTTGCCGGAAGCCCGTTGTGCATTTTCTTTGCCTGACCGCGTGATCTTTGTGTTAGATATGCAGCGTCTCGGCGGGATTCCCCGCGAGATGTGGCTAAAACATCCGATTTGGAAGCAGTGGCGGGCGGCTCTCGATGGACGCCCTGTATTTGTAACCGATAGTGCTGGCTTGGCAGTTACTGTAGGTCGTGAGCCGCTTGCTCCTGCATCGCGCTCGAAACACACACTTCCGGCACGCATCCTGTTGACGGCGGCGGAAATTCCAGATGCTCCTTACTGCGTGCGCCTGGGTTACGACGAAAAGAACCAACCACTGGACTTGAACCTGGCGCAGGAGCAGCGGGCCATTCTCATGGGGGGCGCGTCGGGCTACGGGAAAACCAACACCATGAAGTCCTTCGTCATGCAACTGGCGACGAAACATACCCTCGACGAGATCCGTTTCGCTATTGTGGATACCAAAGAGGTTGATTTCACCGGGAGCATAGCCCACCTGCCCCAGCTGTTTACCTCTATTGCCTACACGCTCACAGCTGCTGAAGAGCTCATCGAACGGGTAGAAGCGGAGCGCGTGCGTCGTCAGCGGCTCATGCACCAGGCGCAAGTCTCCGACTGGCAACAATACAATGCCAAAAGCGACGTCCCTTTTCCCCTGTTGCTGCTCATCGTGGATGAAGCGGCGGATTTCAAGGATGACATGGCGACATTGATCAACATTGCGCGCAAAGGGCGCGCCTTTGGAATCAGCCTAGTCCTGGGTACGCAAAGGCCGGACAGCAAAGTCATCAGCGGTCAGGTGACGGCCAATCTTCCCACGGCGATTGCCTTCCGCACCCGTACCAATGGCGAGAGCCGGGTCATCTTAGATCGAGCCGGAGCCGAAGACCTCACTCGTCCTGGGCAGGCTTTGATTTTTAGCAATGGCTGGCTGAAAGTTCAAACGCTGTTGGTCACGGACATCGAGGCGTTTATCCACAGCGACATTCACGTTCAGGCTCCTACGCTCACAGACGCTGAGACCTTCCTGGTGTGTCTCGCTCAAGAGGAATATGGCGGGGTGTTCAACATCCAGCGACTTTACGAAGATCCTCAAAATGTAACAGCAACGGGTTATCGAGTGAGCAAACGGCAGATCACTAAACTGGCGCAACGTTGGGAGAAATGTGGTTGGCTGACACAACCAATAGACGTAACTCAACCGCGTCAGGTGACCGCTGAAATACTTTCGCTTACCTATCCCCCCCTGCGTCCTCAAAAAGTGGTGATACGGTGATACGGATGATACGCGGTGATACGTGGTGATACGAGCGGTGATACGTGGTGATACGAGTGGTGATACGGTGATACGGAGATTCAAAGATCAAACAGGAGAGTTCAATGCCTAAAGTGATTACAGTAGCGTCTCAAAAAGGCGGGGTGGGGAAAACCACCACGGTCATCAACCTGGCTCACGGGTTGACCTTGAGAAACAAGACCGTGGTGGCGGTAGATTTCGACCCGCAAGGACAAGTAGCCATTGCCCTGGGGATCAACCCGGAGCCGGGGATTTTCAATGCTTTTGTCAGCGGACTGTCCTTAGCACAGGTCGTCCGAGATTCAAGCCGGAAGGACCTTTGGCTCATTCCGGGCGACAAGCGCACCCTCACCGCGCAAGTGGTGCTCCAGGCAGAAGGACATGACGTACTGAAAGCGGTTGAGGATATCTTTGTCAAACCCTGGAACGGCCAGCCCGACTTCGTGATTTTTGATACAGCCCCCTCAGTCGGTGGCCTCCAAGAAGCTGCCTTAGCCGTCGCTGATCTGGTCATCATTCCGGCCGCGACTGATCACCTGGCACTGTTCGGTCTTACCGGATTACTGGAAACGCTGAACAATTTACAGCAGCATCATGGGTGGTTAGGACGCGTAGCCGTGTTACCAACGTTCTACGACGAGGTAACACGGGCCAGCCGCGATAACCTGAAAAAGATAGCCGCGCAAATAGCAGCC
>JAUWHU010000403.1 GCA_030605705.1 Thermoflexia bacterium
GTTTTGCGAGGAGAACGCGCCGGGATCGTCCGCGCTGACCAGTACCAGGCCACCCTTCACGCCCGTGTACGAGACGGACATCAGGCTGTCGGCGGCGACGTTGACGCCTACGTGCTTCATCACCGCTAACGTCCGCGCCCCGCCAAACGACGCGCCGATGGCGTTATCTAAAGCCACCTTCTCGTTGCTGGCCCATTCCGCTTTGATGCCCGGATAGCGCGCGAAATTCTCCAGAATCTCCGTGGAGGGCGTGCCGGGGTAGGCTGAAGCGTACTGCACTCCCGCTTCCCACGCGCCCAAAGCGATAGCCTCGTTACCGGAAAACAATCGTTTCATAGGAATCCTCCTTTTAAGTGAATGATAACTGGCAGGCAGAAAATAAGCCCGCTTTTTACTCGTTAATTGTCGTAACCTGGATGGTTGTGGGCAGCGTTACCGCATCGCCCACAGGCTGGCCTCCGGCGTCGGTAACTGGGAGACGTATGTTGGTGGCAGGATCGTATAGGCCGACTTTCAGCCGGTACGTGCCTGGAGGCGTGTTGGCGTTCGCTGTGAGCGTGTAGGTATCCCTCAAAATCTCGCCGGGTAGCCAGCTCGTGGTGGGGCGTGTGCCGGTCAGGGGCGGCATATCACACTGGGCGTAGATGTGTTCCTCATCGTCCAGGAGATGAACAAAGACGGTGTAGGACGTGTCATTGAGCGATTCCGCCTGCCAAGTGAGCGTCAATGTAAAGGATGTATCTGGCGTGATGCGAGTTGTATCTATCTCATAGCCCACCAGCGTGGCGACGGTGCCTAAGTGCGCATTTACGGCGTTGGTGACCTCCGGCATGGCGAAGTCTCGCTCTGGGGCCTGGATGGTGAGCGTGCCCAGATCAATAGATGTGGGCAAAGTGTTCCCATCCTCAATCAATGAGACCCGCAATGTGTAATGTCCCGATGTAATGGGCTGTGTCGTGTTATCCAGGTGAGCTGCGGGAACCAGAATCGCTTGCCCGTCGCGAATAACTTCCCCGGGCAACCAGGTTGAGGTGGGGTGGTCGGCCCGTCCCGGTGGCACGATGGTTTCAGCAACAATACCCCCTTCTTCCGAGATGAGCTGATAGCACACTTGGACGTCGGCGTCTGGAGCAGCCGTTGCTTGCCAGAAGAGTGTTAAGGGGAGTCGCTGCCCTACCTGTACGACATCGTTCAGCGCATTGGAGCCTAACAGTCGTAAGTTGTCACCCAGGTCGGCCAGTACGTGGTGCGTGATAGGCAGGTCCTCTGGTGCAGGGAACGCTCGGGGCTGGGTCACTTGCACCTGGGCCAGTGGATATGCAATGCCTCGCCACTCGCCACCCGCGTCCCACACGTCCAAACTGTGACCTGTCGCCACGTCATAAACGCCGGCGACAAGGGTGTACGTCCCTGGTGGCGTGCCGAGAAAGGCAGTGAGCATATATTCGTCACGGATGTACTCACTTGGCAGGAGCCTTGCAGTGGGATAGCCACCGGGGTGTTGGTGGTCAATTTGTCCATAGAGACGGCCTTGCTCATCCATGAGATGGAGCGCCACGCTGTAGTCGGTTTCTATCGGGGGCAGGGTGCGCCAGTAAAGGGTGAGGGCGACGGCTTGATCGGAAGAGAGGGACGTCGTTGGGAGATCATATCCCATGAGCACGAGCTGGTGTCCAAAGTCCACCTGCAGGGGTACCTCCACACCACGAACGGTTTGCCCATCGAAGTTGTGCGGGCGCAGAGGATTATCCACATGGTCCAGGTAGCTAGTTTTGACGGTGAACAGAGCCAGACTGACCAGGAGGCAGCTGCCAAACGTTACGTATTGTGTGTTATGCTTCGCGTGATGCGTGTCGGGTGGCGCCGGGTGAGTGTCGCTTTTTGTGATTGGTTTTGTCAACCAGATCAGCACCCCAAAGGCCAGCAGGCTCGCCAGCGAGAGGCGCGTAGCATTGCGTCGCAGCGGGGTATCTCCAAACGCCACGTGCAATTCGTGCTGTCCGGCAGGAATGTCCACGGCGAGGAGCCCGTGTGGGCCGTCGTAATTGACGGGAACGGGTTTGTTATCTATCCAAGCTTGCCAGCCCGGAAAATAATACCAGCGGAAACGGGCACGGAAAGCAGCGTCGCTGGCGAGGGTGAGTTGGGCTTCTGTCAGGCCATAATCGGCCTTGAGAACGGTGGCGTCTTCGGGTAGGCTGCTGGGGTCCAGCCGGGGGATGATATAATCCGGTGCGGCAGCTTCGTAGACTGGCAACAGCGTCTCCGCTGCAGGTCGTTCCTTTACCTGACGCGGCAGATAATCTCCTGCGGCTGTGGCTCCCAGTACGCTATCTGCTTCCTCAATACGGATGAGGTTTGGAGGAGTCAGGGTGGGCTGTGGCTGGAAGCAAGTGGGAAAAAGCCATGTGAAGGCAAAGACGATCATGATTCCCAGGAGGAGCGGTGGCCAGAGATTGTCTGGCCCTGGCAAACGGCTGGCCCCTACTCCGGCAAGTACGGCCAGTCCCAGGCTGAACGGTCCTAAGAATCTCCAGGGAAATTGTAAAAAACTCAACAAAGGAACGTGTTCCCAAAGGGGTGTAGAAATGGGCAGCGTCATGATGGCGAGACTTAGGCATATTGCTGTCAGTATGACTTGCTGGGCATGCGCTTCTCGCGGCAGGTGCTTGCGTGTAAAGCACCAGCCGAGTAAAGCGAGCAAGGGCATGACCCACCCCACACTGTAAGGAGCATGAGGGATCATCTCGGCGGGGTCTAGCGGATGAGGACCTGCAAATAGCTCCCTCAATGTGAGAAAATGCTCGTAATAATTGTAGATTTGGATCTGGTAGATCTGGACGTAATTTTGTTCCAGTAGAGCCGGGAGCCAGAAGAATGCGGAGATGCCCAGTCCCAGTGAGAGCGATAACAACGGATAAAGAGCGGCCCAACCGCGCCGGTGGTATAGCCATATTAGAAAGAAAGTGTAGCCCAGGAGTAGAGGGGTTCCCACGAGTGCCATAATGTTGTGGCTGAGTATCAGAGCAGTGTAGCAGAGTGTCGTGAGCAGCAGCGGCCCCTTGCCACCCCGTGAGATGAGTCTGTGTACTGCCCAGAGAGACAGGCTCAACCAGGCCATGCCCCAGACCTCGGCATAAGCTCCCCGGTAGTGGATGTCTAAGAGCTGGTAGGGAGCATAGCTTATGGCAAAGGCTGCTATGAGTGCCGCCTTCTTGCCAAATATGTCCTGGGTCCAGAGAAATGTACCAAGGACCAGTAGTATGTGTGCCAGCGCGAAACCACCCATCAGCGTATCTTTAAATGAGAATCCCAACGCCCGCAAAGGCAAGGCCAAATAATAGCTCAGCGGCGCGTAGTAATTAAAGAGCGGAAATCCGAATCCCAGCCCCAGATCGGGAAGCCAACGTGGGTACAGTGTTCCGTGGAGTAAGATGCGTTCTAATTGGACTAGGCGATAAAGGTGTAACACTGCATCGGATTTCGGTAGGCAGCCCAGCAATAGGGGTTGAATGGCGACCAGCAAGCCAATGCCGATTGTTGCGAATGAGAGATTATAATGTCGCTTTATCAATTGACCTTGTCCTTTGCGTTAGATGTGGGCCAGGGCAGCTGAGACACATGGTGCTTTTGGGAATTGCTCCATCGCCATGTTAATCATACTCAAAGCCATCTTCTTCACAAGTGACAAGTTGCGTGTTCCATTGCTGCGGATATAATGGAGTAGTCGAAAGTCAACCTGTAACTTTCAACTTTCAACTCGTAACTCGTAACCTTCAACTCTTAATTCGTAACTTTAACCATGTCTTTGCGAACGCTGTACCAGACCCTGCTCAATAGCGACCTCGTGCGCTTGCGGGTGATCGCCTGCCAGTGGGATATCCCCCTCACGGCGGGACGCCGCCCCGATCTGGCGGCGCAGCTGGCCGATGGGATGGCCCATGCCGAGGCGGTGGAGCGTGTCTGGGAATTGCTCCCCTCCGAATCTCGCGCCGCGCTGGAGGATCTCCTGCGCCAGGGTGGGGCGGTACCCTGGATGATCTTTACCCGGCGCTGGGGGCGCATCCGCAACGTGGGGCCGGGTCGCCTGGAGCGCGAGGAGCTCTGGCGTGAGCCGGTCTCCCCCGCCGAGTC
>JAUWHU010000058.1 GCA_030605705.1 Thermoflexia bacterium
TCCTGGAACAGCGGGACAAGACCAGGCCAATTTCACCGCAGACACAGGCACGCCAGACCGCACAGGAACAGGCCCAGGCCGAACATCTTGCCGCCCAGCAAGAGGCGCAGGCTCGCGTACCCCAAAAAGCTTATGAGACGGCATTGGAGCTGCTGGGACTGTCCACGCGAGTTCTCGGCCATCTACAGCGTAATGGCCTCAAAAACGTGGGGGAAATCATGGAGCGGATGGCATTAGGCGATGAGCCGCTCCTCATGCTCAAGGGCATCGGGGGGAAATCGTTAGACGAGCTCAAAGCCGCCGTCGAGAAAAGCTCCTTTGCCTTCATAGAACCTGAAGCAGAAGCGCCAGCCGCCGAGGCCGAGGTGATTGAGACCGGAGTCACAACTGAAGCCGCGGAAATCCCCGAGACGCCGAGTGAAGCCACAGACGAGGCAGTGGCAACCGTGGAGACGCCGGACGAGGGGGAAGTCGCGCCCGTTGTCGCAACGCCGGAGACTCCGGCCGCCAAGTCCCCTTCGAAAGCCGCTCCCGTAGGTATCTCCCTCTACGAGGAAAGCGATACGCCTAGGGGTGGAGAGGATATGTATGGCGAACAGAAACGCGGGAAGAAATCTAAGCGCAGAAAAACCCTCGTCTACGATGAGGACTCCGGCGAGACCTTTGTCGTCCGCAAACGACGCCGGGGGCAAGACACGTGGGACGAGTATTTAGATTGATGGTCCTTTTTTGGTAGTCCTGATGTCCGTCGAGAAAAACAATATGTGCAGACGACGGTAAACCTTGCTGCCCAACGGGCAATCAAGTAACGACGGGGCGCCAGAAAGGAGACTTTTTGGTGCCTTTTTATTTTAGAGTCTCCTGAAAAAAAGAGGGGAATAAACGCAGAGACGCCAGGGCGCAGAGAAAAATTAAAACAGAGTTTAGTGTTTATGTCATCAAATAACTTACTGTTAAAAAATCTTTGCGTCTCTGCGCCTCTGCGTTAGGAATGGGACTTTCTGCAAGAGAGTCATTTTAGACAATAATTATGGTTAAAGTTAAGCAAAGACCAAAACAGCGACACATCCCGGAGCGTACCTGCATCGCCTGCCGCACCAAGCGCCCTAAACGGGATTTGGTGCGCGTCGTGCGCGCGGCTGCCGGGGAAGTGCTCATTGATGAAACGGGCAAGCGGAATGGGCGCGGCGCTTATCTCTGCCGGCAGCAGGATTGTTGGGAACACGCGCTCCGGCGGGGGAGTCTCAATCGCGCCCTGGGCGCCACGCTGAACACGGACGAAATCGCCGCGCTGCGGGCCTACGCCGCCGCGCTGCCCGGCGCGCCGGGAACGGCACAGGAGGCTCGCTCATTGTCCGGGCCAAAACAGGAGGTGAAACATGAATGATCAACCGAATGAAGAAACCAAAGAAGTAATTATCCCCGAAGTAATTACCGTCCGCGAGCTAGCGGAGCTGGTCGAGGTCAGCCCGATTCAAATCATCAAGACCTTGATGAGCAACGGTGTGTTGGCCAGCATCAACCAGCAAATTGACTTCGATACAGCTGCCATCATCTCCGCCGAATACGGGTTTGAAGCCCGGCTTCCTTATCCTGAGATCTCCGAAGATGAGGGGGAGGGATCAGAACTCTCCTCCTGGCAACGGCTGATCGTAGGGGAAGCGGAAGAGAACCTGTGCGAACGCCCACCCGTCGTCACCATGCTGGGTCACGTTGACCACGGCAAGACCACACTGCTGGACGCCATTCGCCACTCCAATGTCGTGGACCAGGAGAGCGGCGGCATCACCCAGCACATCGGCGCGTACCAGGTCAAACACCACGACCGCCGCATCACCTTCCTCGACACGCCGGGACACGCGGCGTTCACCGCCATGCGCGCCCGTGGCGCCCACACCACCGACATCGCCGTGCTCGTCGTCGCCGCCGACGATGGCGTGAAGCCGCAGACTATCGAAGCTCTCAACCACGCGCGCGCTGCCCACGTCCCCATCATCGTGGCACTGAACAAAATAGACCGGCCCAACGCGCGCCCTGAGTACGCCAAGCAAGAGCTGTCCGACATCGGTCTGATGCCCGACGATTGGGGCGGCGATACCATGATCATCCCCGTCTCCGCCAAGCAAAAACTGGGACTGGAGGACTTGCTCGAAGCCATTCTCCTCGTCGCCGATGAGCTCGGTGTGCAGGCCAACCCCAATCGCCCCGCCATCGGAGCGGTGCTGGAAGGACGGCTGGACAAGCGTCGCGGCCCCATCGCCACCATCCTGGTGCAGAATGGTACGCTGAAGACCGGCGACGTGGTCGTCGTAGGGGAGACCTGGGGCAAAATACGCGCTCTGACGGATGAACAAGACCGCCGCCATCGCACCGCGCCCCCTGGCACGCCGGCCGTCATCACCGGGCTGCGTGGCGTCCCCGCCGCCGGCGACCACCTGGAGGTGATCGCTAGCGAGCGCACCGCCCGCGCTATCGCCCGGAAACGGCAGGAGGCGAGTAAAGCGCGCCGACAGGCTATCCCACGACGTCCTATTTCTTTGGATGACATCTCCGCCCGTATCCGCGAGGGGGAAGCCCAGGAGCTCGCCGTCGTCCTGAAAACCGACGTGCAGGGTTCCATCGAACCCATCGTCAACTCTCTCAAGAACTTGAGCATCGGTGATATCAAGCTCAACGTCATCCACGTGGCGGCGGGTAACATCAACGAATCTGACATCAATCTGGCGCTGGCCTCCGAGAGCATCATCTTAGGCTTCCGTGTCAACGTCGAGACATCCGCCAGGCGCATGGCAACTGCTGAAGGAATCGGGATCAAGATCTACGAGATCATCTACAACTTAGTTGACGACGTAGAAAAGGCCATGAAGGGTCTGTTGGAACCCGTCTACGAGGAAAAGATGATCGGAGAGGCCGAGATACGCGCGGTCTTCGACATCCCGAAGATCGGGAGGATCGCGGGCTGTTACATCACCCGGGGCATCATCCGGCGCAATGCCAAAGTGCGCGTGTTGCGGGGCGAGAAAGCCCTGCATAAGGGTGTTCTCAGCTCCTTGAGGCGTTTCGAGAAAGATGTCCGCGAGGTCCGTACGGGCTACGAGTGCGGCGTCAAAGTGGAGGGCTTCGAAGCTGTGGAGGTAGGAGATCACCTGCAGTTCTACGTAATGGAACGCCAGGAGCAGGAGTAGGCGAGAGAACGAAAAAGCGAGAAGGCGAAGAAGCAGAACGTAGGGGAAACCCTTGTGGTTCCCCAACGTAGGGGAAACCCTCTGTGGTTTCCCGGAACGAGGAAACTATGGGCAAGAAATACATCGGGCGGGTGAATCAGTTGATCCACCAGAAAGTCACTCAACTGTTGCACACGGAAAGCAACGATCCGCGCCTGGCCGAGGTGACGATCACCGATGTCTCGGTGAACCGCGACACCACGCAGGCGAAGGTCTACTACAGCATCATCGGCTCCCCGGAGAAATTGGCGGAGGCGCAGACCGCGTTAGATGGCGCGGCCGGTTGGCTGCGGGCCACGATGGCCCCTACCCTGCGCCTGCGCAATCTCCCGGAGCTGGTTTTTGTCTACGATCCCTCTCTGGCGCAGGGAGAACGCATCGAGGCCCTGCTGCACCAATTGCACGAGGAAGGGACGCCCTCCGCCGGAGCGACAGACGCTGTTTGATATGGCTCCCCTGAAAAAAATCGTCTCACCACAGAGCGAAGTATGGGCAGGCAGTGCCCATAAACTGAGAAAAAGATTTGAGTTTTAGTGTAAAAATATTTAACATTGCACGTCAAAAAGTTAATTTTCTGAGTGTTAAGTTTCAAATCTCTGTGCTCTCCGTGT
This sequence comes from Thermoflexia bacterium, assembly GCA_030605705.1. Lineage (GTDB taxonomy): Bacteria > Chloroflexota > Anaerolineae > B4-G1 > SLSP01 > JAUWHU01. Next base: position 3,836 of record JAUWHU010000058.1, read on the forward strand.
CTCTGTGGTGAATTTCTTGGTTTTTTCAGTAGGCTCTGATATGACATTCAATCCACGAGGAATTACACATGAACGATAATCCTGTAGCACAAGCGACGGTCCTACTCCAAAATAGTGACCGCCCCTTGCTGATCGCCCATCCCCGACCCGATGGGGATACCATCGGCTGCACGCTGGCTCTGCGGCTGGCCTTGATCCAGCTGGGCAAACAGCCGCTCGTCGCCTGCGTCCATCCCATTCCCCGGAACTTGAGTTACTTCCCTGGCGCGGACACTTTCGTGAGAGACGTCCCCGAGGATGTGAATATTGACCTGGTGGTCGCCATTGACATGAGCGATCTCAGTCGTACCGGCGGCATCTACAAAGATGCCTGGCACGGCCACATCCCGCTCCTGGTCATTGACCATCACGAGACCAATGAGGCCTTCGGCGATGTGAATATCATCGCGCCGGAGGCCGCTGCTACAGCCCTTCCGCTGCT
>JAUWHU010000082.1 GCA_030605705.1 Thermoflexia bacterium
GGCGATGTCGGGGCGACGCGCCCGCCGGTGGATGAGGGCCACATCGAGCGCGCGCGCCAGATCGGGCAGACCGGCGTGATTTGTCGCCCGAAGGTCGCCATCGTCTGCGGGATCAGTGGCGCGTTCCACTTCGTCGTCGGCATCCAGGAAGCCGAGACCGTCATCGCCATCAATACCGACCCTGCCGCGCCGATCTTCGATTACGCGGATTACTGCATCGTGGGGGATGTACATACGATTGTGCCATCTTTGATTAAGCAATTGCAGGTTGTGGATTGAAAGTTGTGAGGCGTAGTTATGAAGAAAACGCTAGAAACCTTGAATCGGTTAGAGCAAGCGGGTGTCATCGGACGCTATGCTATCGGCGGAGCGGTCGCGGCGACGCGGTATATTGAGCCAATCCAGACCTACGATCTTGGTATATTTGTTCTGCTGCCCGTGTCGTCGTCTGGGTTGATCTCGCTGTCACCCATCTATGACCGCCTGCGCGAATACGGTTACACGCCGCGCGGCGAAGCGGTCGAGATTGCCGGTTGGCCGGTGCAGTTTTTGCCGATCTACAATCCGCTGACGGAAGAGGCTTTACAACAGGCGCTTGACGTTGAATTTGAGGGGACTCTGACTCGCGTCTTGAGCGCCGAGTATCTGGCTGCCATCATGTTGGAGACGGGGCGTCCAAAAGATCATGCGCGTCTGGTACAGTTCTTTGAATTCGGCGTGCTGAATCTTGGGCTGTTGGAGGATATTGTTGTTCGGCATGGCTTAAGCGCGAAATGGGCGCATTTTAAGACATTATTCCTGGATGAAGAGGACTAGACTTGGTGGAGAAAAGTTACCCTGATATTTCCCCGTTACTAGCGGCCAAAAGGGCGCGACGGCAAGCGTTAGCTGCGCTCTCTTGGGAAGAGAAAGTGGCGATTATTGAACGGATGCGGCGCTTACTCCCCGAAGGTGCTTGGAAAGATACGCCGGCAGCTGAAGCTGCCAAATTGAAAACTCTCGCGCGAAGCCGTCAAGACACATAAAGAAACAGTTTAGTGGCCTTGCGTCTTGGCGTGAGGTGTCCTGAGGTGACTATGTTAAAAATTGTCGTTTGCGTGAAAGTTGTACCGAAGCCGGAGGAAGTCCAGGTGGATACCGAGACCCGGCGGCTGGACCGCGCCGGAGCGCGTTCCGAGATCAATCCGCCGGACATGAACGCGCTGGAGATGGCGCTCGTGCTGAAGGATCGCTACGGAGCACGGGTGGATATCATTTCAATGGGGCCGCCGTTCTTCACGCCGCTGCTGCAGGTCGCGCTGGCGATGGGCGCGGATCATATCTATCTGCTCAGCGATCGCGCTTTTGGCGGGGCCGATACGCTGGCGACAACGTACACGCTGGCGCTGGGCATCCAGAAGCTGGGCGGCGCCGATCTGGTCTTCTGCGGTGAGGAATCCTCCGACGGCGCGACGGGGCAGGTTCCGGCGGGGCTGGCGGAATGGCTGAACATCGCCCAGATCACGGGGGTACACGACGTGGACGTTGACCCAGCCCAGGGGAGCGTCCGCGGCCGGCGCGAGATCCCCGGTGGATATGAGCTCCTGGAAGTGCCTTTGCCTGCCGTGATCTCGGCGCAGACCTCGTCCAACGAACCGCGCTTCATGGATTATCGCATCAAGCCGTGGGCTTTCGCAGAAGAACAGCTGACGGTATGGGACCGGGCCGCTCTCGACGCCGACGGGGAGTACATCGGGACGCCCGGTTCACCGACGGTCGTTTCCGGTCTGGATCAGGCCCCTTCCCGCGAGCGGAAACACATTTTCTTGAAAGGGTCGCCGGACGAGATTGTCCACCGGCTGGCCGGCGTCATTCGAGATAGTTTGTAGTCAACTTGTAACTTTCAACCCGTAACTTGCAACTTGCAACCAGTAACTTGTAACTCTTTTTCCCGGAGGTGTGAAATGGACGTGGATATACTCATGCGGTATCTCCCCTTGCTCATCCCCATCGCGCTGATTCAATTTGCCCTGATGGTCGCGGCGCTGCTGGATTTGCGCAAACAGCCCGCGACCCGTGGCCCGAAGTGGGCCTGGGTGTTGGTGATTGTGTTCATCAATTTCATCGGGCCGCTCCTCTACTTCGTTCTCGGCCGCGAGGAATGATGTGGCAGTGAGTGGCGATGTTGCCATCCGCTGCGAGGGACTGAGCCGGCACTACGGCGAGGTGAAAGCCTTGCAGTCCTTAGATTTGGTCGTGCCCTACGGCTCAGTCTTTGGCTACTTAGGACGCAACGGGGCGGGCAAGACGACGACGTTGCGCTTGCTGGCCGGTTTGGCCCGGCCCACCGCCGGACGCGCCTGGGTCGCGGGCGTGGAGACGACAAATGCTGATAGCGCGGCGCGGGAGCGTTTCGGCTATCTGCCGCAAGACCCCGCTTTCTACCCCTGGATGACTCCCCGCGAGTATCTGGACTACGTGGGGCGGCTGTTTGGCATGGATTCTGGGGCTTGCCGGCGACGCAGCGCGGAGCTGCTGGAGCTCATGGGATTGCAGGATGCGGCGACTCGCCGGATCGGTGGCTTTTCCGGCGGGATGCGCCAACGACTGGGGATCGCCCAGGCCCTCATGCACCATCCCCCGGTGCTTTTGTTGGACGAACCAACCAGCTCCCTCGATCCGGCGGGGCGTCACGAGCTGCTCAATCTGCTGGACGGGCTGCGCGGCGAGGTCACGGTCTTCTTCTCCACGCACATCCTGGCCGACGTGGAACGCATCTGCGATACCATCGCCATTTTGCACGAGGGGCGTCTGTTGCTGGTCGCCGGACGGGAGGAGCTGCTGCAGAAATATCCGGTGAACACGGCCATCGTAGAAGTTGACGCGGACGCTCCGCCCGCGCCGCAAGATTTTCTCTCACATTTGCGCGCTCAGCCCTGGGTCAACGGTGTCGCGCAGGAAGAGGCCACGTTGCGCGTCGCGGTGAACGATGTCATCCA
>JAUWHU010000377.1 GCA_030605705.1 Thermoflexia bacterium
ATCATCACCAGGCATGGCAAACCCATTGGGCGGATTGTGCCGCTGGAGACCTCAACCGAGGCGCGGCTGGAGACGCTGGAGCAGGCCGGCTTGATCGCGTGGAATGGCGCGCGGTTATCACTGCTGTCGCCGGTGACCCAGACACACGGAAGGCCAACGGTCGCCGAGTTGCTGGTAGCGGACCGCGCATGATCCTCTATCTGGATGCCAGCGCGTTGGTGAAACGTTACGTTGCCGAACCGGGAACCACCGCAGTGGGAGAGATTATTGCCCAGGCGGACGTGGTCGGCACTTCGCTCATCAGCCGGACGGAAACGAGTGCCGCCTTAGCCAAGTCTGTCCGTGTTGGGGTTTTATCCCACAATGCAGCGGCTTCCGCTTTGCAGGTCTTCCGCGCCGAATGGCCCACGCTGGTCCGCGTCCAGGCGACGGAACTCCTGCTGGCGCGCGCCGATATGCTGGCCTGGGAGTTGAACCTGCGGGGTTACGATGCCGTACACCTGGCCTCGGCGTTGTTGTGGCAAGAAGGGATGAACGAAACGGTTACGCTGGCGACTTTCGACCGCCAATTGTGGGAGGCGGCACGACAACGCGGATTACAGCTATTTCCCGATGATCTGCCCACGTGGCTAGAACAGCGCCAAACGAGTGCTTGAACAGCAGTTCGGTTGCTCTTTCAACCCTTTATGGTAAAATACAGGCGTTACATGGTGGGCGTGGCCTAATGGTTAAGGCTCCTGACTGTGACTCAGGCAACTGTGGGTTCGAGTCCCACCGTCCACCCCAAAGGCCGGGCTACCAAGTCCGGCCCTTTTCATACAATGCCCCCGTAGCGCAACGGATAGCGCATCTGACTTCGAATCAGAGGGTTACAGGTTCAAATCCTGTCGGGGGTACACATTGTTTTTCCCTCTGAGGATAGCGCAAGTCACGCCCAAGCCGAGACGCACCCGACTACAAGTCCCCATTTGACATTCTCTCCAATGTAGTTATCGTATAACCCATGAAAAAACTTACCGGACTCCACCCCTGGAGATGGATCAAGGGGTTGTTTCAGCCTCATCCCGTGCGCCTGCCGCTGCTGTTTTGGCCGCTGTTCCTGTTCAGCCTGGGACTGCTGCTCTGGTATCGAGACATCCCCCGCACCCTCCCCGGCGAGACTCGCTTCATAGTAGTCACAGCAACTCCCGGGCCACCCGCCGCTCCCAGCCCGACCCCTACTCCGGTAGGCAGCGGCGGCGCCGTGGTCTTCGCCATGCGTCACAACGGTAACAGCGACCTCTACCTGCTCCCTCAAAACGACGGGCGACTACTGCGGCTCACCTACAACCCGGCCGAGGACCGCGATCCCGCCTGGTCCCCTGATGGACGCTGGCTGGCTTTCGCCTCCAATCGCACCCACAACTGGGATCTCTACCTGATGGATATGCACTCCGGCACGGTGCTCCGCCTGACCCGCGACCCGACCTTCGAAGCCGGGCCGGCCTGGTCGCCGGACAGCCAATGGCTGGCCTACGAATCCTACGCGGAAGGAAATCTGAACATCCACATCATCAACGTGGATGGGGAACAGACGTACCAGTTGACCCACGATCCCGCGCCGGACTTTTCGCCGGCCTGGTCGCCGGACGGTCGCCACATCACATTCACCTCACTACGCGAAGGAAATCGTGACATCCACCTCATCTCCCTCGACGGAGGGACACTGGTCAACCTGACCAACACACCCGAGCAAAACGAGGATAACGCCTCCTGGTCCCACGATGGGACACATCTGGCATACTCCAGCGGAGCGCCAGGTAACGAGAAAATTCACGTCCTACCATTCGACCAGCAAGCCCTCGCCTCCGGCGACCAGCAAGCCCTGACTTCAGGCGCACTGCGCCCCCTGCTCTTCGGTATCGGCGGCGAGCCGACCTGGTCCCCAGACGACGAGGCGCTGACCTACATCTTCCGCCAGGGGATGAACTCCTATCTCGTCGCCGCCAGCAGCAGGGGCTGGGCACTGGCCCAAGAAGGCTACAGCACCACCGACTGGATGGAAAGCCCCTCCTGGACGGCACACACCATCCCCGCCGAACTCAGCCAGCAGCTAGAGGCCCGCATGACTCAGGAGGACTCTCCGCTGTACACCGAATTGCGCATGGAAAGCAGCTCCCCCACAGGAAAGGCCACGCTGGTGGGGCTGCCGGACGTCAATGGCGGCGATAACCGTGAGAAACTCAGCGACAAGGTCAACGATAGCTTCAACGCGCTGCGCCGTAGCATCTTAGATAAAACCGGATGGGATTATTTCACCATCCTGGGGGATTCCTACCGGCCCATGCAACACACTCCCCGACCCGGACAAGGTCGCATCTCCTGGCACGTCTGTGGACGCGCGGTAGACATTAACCAGGGTTTTCTGCGCGATGACCGGATCGAGCTGGTACGCGAAGACATCGGCGGCGTCACCTACTGGCGAGTTTACATCCAGGCTAAACTCCAGGATGCTACGCTGGGAGAACCCCTGCGCGCCATCCCCTGGGACCTGGCGGCCCGCTCCAAAGGTGGGCTGGCCGCAGCACAGGGTGGCGAGTTGAAATCAGAGGCCCCCGCCGGCTATTACGTGGACTTCACCACCTTAGCAGCCGACTACGGCTGGGAACGGCGCAACGCCCTCTCCGGCTGGCGCAGCTCCTGGTTTGACATTGAATGGTGGCATTTCCAGAAGACAGAGGGGATGAGCTGGTACGATTGCATGTTGGAGATGTACGACGCCGATGAGATCGCCGAGTCCTATGGAGACCTCCCCTGGTGGACCAAACGACCCGAATGGGAAGTGGCTGCGTATCCGTGGTGAGCCTCGCGGCATAGCGTCCCAGCGTCTTAGCGGGCTGACGCCTGTAAACTAACGACTGCCTTCACAGCAGAGCAGCCACAGCGTCTAAAATCTCCCGCTGAAAGCGCGCCACAGAGAAGCGTTCGGCATTGGCGCGGCAAGCCAGCGGATCCACTGCGTCAGCATCAAAGGAAAGCACCGCCTGCGCCAGTGACTCCGGCGTCGCTTCGTGAAAGAATGTGCCCGTAGTCCCCTCGATAACCGTCTCTAAGGCCCCGCCTGCGCCGTAAGCGATCACCGGGCGACCTGCCGCCTGGGCCTCCACCGGCGTGATGCCGAAATCCTCCCGGCCGGGAAAGATGAAAGCCTTGCAACGCGCCAGCAATCCGGGCAGCTCCGCATCCGGCACGCGCCCCAAGAACCTCACCGTCGGCCCCGCCAACGATTCCAGCGCCGCGCGGTCGCGTCCGCTGCCGGAGATAAGAAGCGGTAGCCGCAGCCGGTTGAACGCTTTCACGGCCAGATCAATCCGCTTGTAGGGTACCAGCCGCGAGACGATCAAATAGGCGTCGTCGTGCTGCGCCACCGGCCGGTAACGCTCCACGTCCACCGGCGGGTAGATGACCTGGGATTCCCGCCCGTAGTAACGGCGGATGCGGGTCTGGATGGCAGCGGAGATAGCGATAAAATGCAAGGTGTGCCGCTGCGCCACCCGGTGATCCCAGCGGCGCAATGCGGCGATCACCGGCTTGAGAGTGACCTTGAGCGCGGCAGGCAAGTGCTCCCGCGCCGCGTAGGTTTCGTATTCCCAGACGTACCGCGTGGGAGCCAAACAATAGCAGAGATGCGGCGTGCTGCCGGTGCGCACGCCGTGACAAAAACCGCTCTTGTTGCTGAGGATGAGGTCATAGCCCTGACTCAAGTCCAGCCGCGCAAAAGCCAGCGCGTAGAGAGGGAAGTACGCCTGGTGCTGCCGGTAGATCCCCGGCAACCGGTCCAGCCAGGTCGCGCGGATGTCCCACTCGCGGTACTGGGGGGGCATCCCCGCCCGCCAATACATGCTGGTGTAAACCGGCGCGGCGGGGAAAAGCGCGTGGAAGTGCTCCAGGACGCGCTCCGCGCCGCCAACCTGGTTCAGCCAATCGTGAACGAGTGCGAGTTTCATCGTAAATCAGCGGCTCTCCTGCAAAAAATCTCTTAACGCAGAGACGCTGAGAGGCAGAGCCGCAGAGAAAACCAATAAAACTCTGCGCCTTGGCGTCTCTGCGTTAAAAAGGATTTGAAGCAGATACGTTTCATCGTTCGTGTGCCGTGGGCAACGTGTCCAACGTCTCACCGCGCAGGGCGCGGCGCATAGCCCTGCGATCATCCCAGGGGTATTCCTGCACGCCAAAGCACATGCTCTGTTCGTGGCCTTTGCCGCAGGTGATCACCACGTCGCCGGGCCGGGCCAGCGATACGGCATGCAAGATGGCCGCGCCGCGATCCGGAACCCGCCAGAAATCGGCGCCCTCGCGCCGTCCGCCGGCCCTCAGAGCATCCGCCGTCTCCGCCATGATCGCCGCCAGCGACTCGGTGCGGGGGTCCTCAGCGGTGATCACAGTAAGGTCGGCGCATTCTGCCGCGACCTCACCCATCAGCCGGCGCTTCTCGCGGTCTCGCAAACCCGCGCAGCCGAAGACCACGATCACACGGCCCGTGGAAACGATAATTTGACGCGCCGTTTCCAAAGCGCGCTGCAGAGCGTTGGGGGTGTGGGCAAAGTCCACGATCGCGGTGAAAGGCTGCCCGGCGTCAATCCGCTCCATGCGCCCCGGCACCCCCTGGAACGC
>JAUWHU010000467.1 GCA_030605705.1 Thermoflexia bacterium
TGCGATGGGCCATAGCCGACGCTAAGTAAGAACCAGACCTCGGCATATCGATTGCACCAGCTTTCACAGGGCCAGTTGGGCACACGGAGACCTGTGAATTCGACCCGCATCATGACCGGCGTCTCGAAGATGTTGTTGCCCTCATTCATCTCTTCGATCCTGTTAGCCGGATCAATGATGACCCGTAGGTCATAAGGCTCCATGTCCAGTTCTAAGTTTTGGAGATAGCGTTCGCCTCCAGAAGGGATGGTCACGTTCCCCCAGGTAAGGGTGGCGATGATCTCGTTAGTGCTGATACGAACCAGGTTGACCTCGACATCTCTGTTTTCCAGGGGCGCGGCATTGTTGAAGACGTGAATCCGCAATTGACCCTCGATCTCGGTGACATCGGTGATAGTCAAATCAGGCTTATCGCCGGCCTCGGGGCCAACCAGCACATCAATCAAGACCGTCAACTCGAACTGCCCATCACGGATGGTGTAGCGTCCCGGAGCAACCTCGCCGGCCGGTAGGGTGTGGGAGTCGTGGAAGACCTCCTGGTACATTCTCCTGTCCTGATCGTAGATGACACCGCCGAAGGTGAGATCGTCGTCCGGCCCCAGCTCTACCGTGACGGTGTTGTGATCAGGAGCGCGGTACGGCGGACAATCACTCCCCAAGCACGAGTATGCCCAGCCTTGAATCGTATCGAACATGGATTGGGTGCTGTAAACAGAATGTGGGCTGAACGTGAACCCATCGGGATAATCGTCGCCTTCAAAACGAAGCGATTCCCCTTCACTGCCCTGGGCCCAAAAGAGGCCGAAAACAGGCCCTAGTTGGCCGTCCATCCGGCGTTCATCTGCCACGTCGAAGGTCTCTATTTGCTCGAAGGTGACACGTACTACTCGCGGGCACGGCCGTCTACTCCAGAACGCTAAATTGCTGGGAGGGGATTCACGGCCGCCCTGGTAAGCCGTGACATAGAACTCGCGCCGCCCGCTGCCGCACAGCGGTTCATAACTCGCGATGGATCGGGAAGTAGTGTCGGCCGGCAGCCAGAAGGCGCGATTGCCGTCGGCGTACACCCAGAAGCCGTCAATCTCCTCCCGGTCACCGCCCCACATCAAGGTCAACAGGTCGTCTCCGTAGTTGCGCAACGCAATAGTCGGCGGCGGGAAGGCTGTATCATCACACGAACCGGCGCAGATACGGTACTTGGCCTCGAACCAGCGCCCCTCGTTTCCCCCTGTGGATCTCACGGTAATCACGTGTCCATCCCAATCTGATGAGGGATGGCTTCTGGCGGCGGAGCCTAGATTGTAATACGTACCCCAGCCTCCCTCCGGCCCCAGGAAAATCTCATCTCCTCCGCACTCCATACTCACCTGGAGGTCTTCGTTGGGGAGCAGCGCCAGTGTCCGGCTGCCCAGGTCCGCAGCGATGTCCCACTGCCGCTCGCTTAATGGCTCGAAGCTATATCGCTCCACGCCTGCGCCGGTCAGCCGGGGATAACAGTACATCCCATCGTAGTCGTGACTGACCTCGAACTCCAGGGCCTGGAACTCAACGCCAACCATCACACTGGAAAGATCCATGTCAGGAAAGGATGGAGACGACTCGTCTGCTGCCCCGTCTTCATCGTCCGCGCCAGCGCCAGGCGCCGGACAACCTTCGTGTTCAGGTAGCCCCTCCTCTTCCGGGCAGAGGTCTGCGTCGTCAGGGACGCCATCACCATCGCTGTCGCGGGCGTCGCCGGCATCATCGCCGTCGCCAGCGCTATCGCCACTGTCATCGCCACTATCGCCGTCCCGTTCGGGACAGCCGGCGAGATCGGGCAAGCCTGGCTCATCCGGGCATTCGTCCTCACCATCGCGCACGCCGTCGCCGTCACGGTCTTCCCCGCCACCAGGTACCGGACAGCCGCTGTCCCCAGGTAGACCCGGTTCAGCGGGACAGCCATCTTCGCTATCGCGCGTCCCATCGCCATCGGCGTCAGGGCAGCCCTCAGTTTCGGGCGAACCGCCTTCATCGGGGCAGGCGTCTTCGTCATTGGGGATGCCGTCGCCGTCCCGGTCGGTGTCGCCAGGCGCGGGACAACCGTCGCCCCCCGGCGCGCCTGGCGCGCCCGGTTCATCAGGGCAAGCATCACCATAATCGGGAATCGTATCCCCGTCAGCGTCAGGGCAGCCTTCGGTCGCAAGCGTGCCGGGCGCGTCGGGGCACTCATCTCTATCATCGGGGATACCGTCGCCATCGCCATCATCAGGCGGGGGACAACCGTCGTACTCGAATAGGCCGGGTTCGTTGGGGCAGGCATCTTCGCCGTCACCCAACCCATCGCCATCAGCGTCGGGGCAGCCCAGGGCCAGAGACGAGCCGGGTTCGTCGGGGCAGGCGTCTTCGGCGTCGCCCACACCATCTCCATCGGTGTCGCCACTTTGGGTTACGGCGGCCACTGCTTCCACGTCAATCGAGACGTGGGCGCGAACCCCCTGGGTGTTGAAGGCCCTGGCCGTCAGAGTGTGAACGCCGGGCGAGTCGGGCTGCCAGTAAACTACCAATGGAAAAGGAGACGCGCCTCCAGGCAGGGCGCTGTCCTGGGCCTGGTGCAACTGACCGTCTATCCACAGTTCAACACGCTTGATCTTTGACTCGTCGTTGGCGACGGCATGGATGGTTATTGGTCGTCCCATTTCCACTTCTGCTCCGTGACGGGGCGACTTGATCAGCACGACCGGCCTGGCCGTCACTGTTTTGGGCCATAGGAAAAAGTAACCTATCCCTGCGGCCGCAGTCGCAAGACAACATACGCTGAGGAGAACAAGCGCTAGCGCCAGAAATTTTCTTGAGGAACGTTTTTGTGTCATTGCTCTAACCTCCTGTTCGTTCAATCAATCCCCACGGAGAAATGGGACCACTCGGACCAGTCGCTGGTGTTGCCGGCGCCGTCCAGGGCGCGCACGGCCCAGCGATAGAAGGGGCCACACTGCACCTCGGCCTCGGTTTGCTTGCCGGGCACTGGCCCCCATTCGCGCACGGGATCCCATTGGTTGGTTATCACCTGCCGCTCTAACTTGACATAGTAGCCGGTGATGCCGCTCTCGTCGTTTACCGGTAACCAGGCCAGGGTTTGTGAAGTGCGACAGGAGAGATGCAACCCGTCTGCCGGCACCATTGGAGAAGGCACTGGCGGCGGCGTAGTGTCGGACGGAGGGGGTAGAATGGTTGGCGTTGGCGTGATGGGAGGGGGGATGGTTGGCGTCGGGGTGATGGGTGGGGGAATGGTTGGCGTCGGCGTGATGGGAGGAGGGATAGTTGGCGTCGGTGTGATGGGAGGGGGAATGGTTGGCGTTGGGGTGATGGGAGGGGGTGGGGTGTGGGTGGGAACGGCCGTTGCCGCAGCAACTTTGCTCACTACTCTGACCGTGATCGCGTGTGGGTTGCTGACTGCCCCCGTCGCGTCGTAAGTTCTGACCTGCAGGGTGTAGAGACCCGCCTCATCCGGGAGCCATTCCTGTCTCACCTCGCTGAAAGAAGCCCCTGTTTCGCCTGGCGGATCGCGCCGGTAGGCCTCCCCGTTTACTAAAAGCAGCACCTCGGCCACGCCCTCCTGCGCGTAAGCGTGGGAGATCACGGTGACAAAGGAACCCGCAGGAATCGTAGCCCCATCCCGGGGAAAATCAATCCAGGCTCGGGGGTCGTTTTCCGTACCGCCCGTGCAGGCGGCCGCCCCGGCGACGAAAGAGCAGAGGGCCAGTAAAAGCATCAACCTTTGAAATATATCTCGTGTATTCATTTTTCATCTCCTGTCGTGCTGCTCATCAGCTTACGCTTAGAATTCTCGTCGTGGTTCAAATATATTCCCATCAAGGTCTACCCGGCAGTGTACCCCGGATGATTGAGATAATACGGTGGCCTCACCCCTCCGTCCTTCGACAGGCCTGGGCTGGCAGGAGGGGTGAGGGTGATCCTTTCGTGCCAAGAATTGTACTTATGAAAAGTTTCGCAGCACCAGCGGCAGGTAGATCTTGTACTCTACGTCTGCTCCACACCAGTAGCCCAGGCAACTCCCATAGTTTGTGCTGGAAGACGCGCCGGTGGCGGACTGGCCGACGGTAAAGTTGATGGCGTAGTTAGTGGAACTGGCCGCTCCCCCACCACCGCCGGTCAGCGGCGTGAACCAGTCCAGCCGGTAGTTGGTGGAGGACATCGCCAGGGCGACGCCCGCCAGCAGGAGCGTGCCGAGCAGAGCCAGAAGCATTGCCGTTCGTTTCATTGCGCGCCTCCTTCCTAATAGTTCGTCACCAGGGTCAAGCGCACCCCGGCGATCTGGACGTACTCGGTATCGTTGGCGAAGGCCAGTTGGAGAAAGAGGACGAGAC
>JAUWHU010000442.1 GCA_030605705.1 Thermoflexia bacterium
TGGCAGTGGCTGAAGAGGCCTTGGCGTTCAGCACCGAACTGGGCGCCCGGCATGAGATGGCGCACAGCCTGAATTTACTCGGCGTGATTCACGGCAGCCTGGGGCGCTATGAGCAAGCCGCCCACTATATTGAGAATGCGCTGGCATTATTTCAAGACTTGGGTGATCGGGTGTGGGTGGTGGTCATGTTGAACAACCTGGGCGAAAACACCAGAGAGCGTGGGGACCACCGCGCTGCAGTCGCCCGCTATCAAGAGGCGCTGACCATCGCCCGAGAGATCGGCTCCCGCGATGGGGAGATAATGTGTCTCAACAACCTGGGCGGGGCACAGGTCGGGTTAGAGGAATACCGCACTGCCGAGGCCAACCTGCGTCAAGTTATCCGTATGGCTGGAACCGAGGGTTGGATCGGGTTCTCGGAAACGTACCGCTTCCTGGCGATAGCGTATCTAGGGCGAGGGAGGACAGAAGATGCACTGGCGGCGGCGCAGCGAGCACTGGCGTTGGGGCAAGAAATGGGGATGCGGGATTTCACCGGCGCAGCGTGGCGCGCCCTGGGAATGGTGGCGGCGCAATTGCCCGAACCTGTCACCATTGGTGATAACGCTTACGATGCGGCGGCCTGCTTTGCCGAGAGCCTGCGGGTTTTCACGGAGATGGGCGCGGAGGGAGAATGGGCGCGGACGCTGCGGGAGTGGGCGAGATACGAGATGGAAAAGAGAGACCGGGCACGAGGGAAGGCGATGTGGCGGGAGGCGCGGGAGACTTTTGCGCGGTTGGGGATGGAGTTGGAGGTCGAGCGGATGAACGTACTCCAGGGAGAAGATTGATGGCCGACCGTGAACGACTCGAACAAGCGATAGCCGCACTGGAGGCTCAGCGTTCCGTCCTGGGCGATGCGGCTGTCGAACTGGCTTTGGCAGCACTGCGCCAGCGGTTGGCCGAACTGCGCGCCGCGCCCGCGCCATCGTTGGAGGGAGAGCGCCGGCTCGTCACCGTGATGTTCGCCGACATCTCCGGCTTTACTGCGCTGGCAGATACGATGGGTCCCGAAGCAGTGCGCGACCTGATGAACGCTTGCTTCGAGATACTGGTGCCCATCGTCGAGAAATACGGGGGCGCGGTGGATAAATTCATCGGCGACGAGATCGTGGCCCTCTTCGGCGCGCCGCTGGCCCACGAGAACGACCCCGAACGAGCCTTGCGGGCGGCATTGGAGATGATGGACGCGCTGGACAGGTTCAATGCGGAACGGACCACCGCCCTGGGGGTGCACTTTGGCATCAACTCTGGCCTGGTCATCGCCGGCGGCATCGGCGTGCGCGGGCGGCAGGAGTACTCGGTGATGGGGGACGCGGTGAATCTGGCAGCGCGGCTGGAGGAGGTTTCGGAGCGGGGGGAAATTCTCGTCGGGCCGGGCACGCACCGCCTGACTGAGCCGCTGTTCGAGTTCGAACCGCTGGCGACGGTCCAGGTCAAGGGCAAAGCCGAGCCTGTGCCGGTCTACCGTTTACTGGCAGCAAAGGCCGTGCGCGGCAAGGGGCGGGGCATCGCCGGTCTGGAATCCTCTCTGGTGGGCCGCCAGGCAGAATTCCGGGCGTTGCGAGAGGCCGTCGTGCGTCTTCAGGGCGGCGAGGGCGGTATCGTCACGCTCGTGGGCGAGGCCGGACTGGGCAAATCCCGCCTGGTGGCAGAACTGCGGGAGCAGACCCTTGCGAAGGTTCGGCAACCTTCGCAAGGGTGGGTGCAGTGGGTGGAGGGTCGTTGCCTGTCCTACGGCGTCTCCATCGCCTATCTCCTCTGGTTGGACGTGCTGCGCGGACTGCTGGGGGTGACACTGAAAGACCCGCCGCTCGCCGTCCGTGACGTGCTGCGGGAGCAGGTGCAGAGCCTGTGCCCGGAGCGCTTCGACGACGTCTACCCCTACCTGGGCCGGCTCATGTCGCTGTCCCTGGAAGCCGAGTACGAGGCCACAATGCGCGACCTGGAGGGCGAAAGCCTCAAGAGCGGCGTCTTTCGCGCTGTGGAGACCTTCATTGGGAGCGCAGCTCGAGAGCAGCCATTGGTCGTAATCTGTGAGGATCTGCACTGGGCCGATCCCACCTCGCTCGAGTTGCTGGAGCAACTACTGGCCTTGACGGAGCGCGTTCCGCTGTTGCTCCTGTGCGTCTTACGCCCGGAGCGGGAACACGGTTGCTGGCGCGTCGGGGAGACCGCCGCCCGGCTCTACCGCCACCGGTACACCGGCCTGTGGCTCAAGCCCCTCTCCGCCGCCGAGAGTGAGACGCTGGTGGGTAACTTGCTGCGCGTGGAAGACTTGCCCCAGAGGCTCAGGGAACGCATCCTCGATCACGCTGAGGGCAATCCTTTCTATGTGGAGGAGATCATCCGTTCCCTGATGGACAGTGAGGCCATCGCGCGGGATGAGGCCACCGGCCGCTGGCGGGCGGCCCGGGACGTGACCGACATCGCCATCCCCGATACGTTGCACGGGGTATTGATGGCCCGCATTGACCGCTTGCAGGAGGAGACCAAACGGGTCTTGCAGATGGCGGCCGTCATCGGGCGCATCTTTCCCTACCGCGTACTGGCGGCTATCGCCCAGGAGGAGCGCGCTGGCCCGGAGCTAAATCGTAGGGAACTCGACGGACACCTGCTGACGCTGCAACGGGAAGGGATGATCCGCGAGCGAACGCGCGCGCTGGAATTGCAGTACATTTTCAAGCACCACCTGACCCAGGAAGCGGCCTATAATGGCTTGTTGAAGAAGAAACGGCGCATCTTTCACCGGCAGGTGGCCGAGGCGCTGGAACGGCTGTTCCCCGATCGCATTGAGGAGCAAGTGGGGCTGTTGGCCCACCACTGGGAGCGGGCGGAGGAGCCGGAGAAGGCGACGGAATACTTATTGCGCGCCGGCGACCAGGCCCGCGCGGCCTACGCCCACCAGGAGGCGATTGACTACTACCGGCGAGCGCTGGCCTTCCTGAAGGAGCAGGGAGAACACGGACGGGCGGCGCGGACGCTGATGAAGTTAGGGCTGACCTATCACACGGCCTTCGATTTTCAGCGGTCGCGCCAGGCTTACGAGGAAGGGTTTGCCCTGTGGCAGCGGGCGGGAGAGACCCGGGAGGGAACCCCGCCGCCGCCTGCTCCTCACGCTCTCCGGGTGGCCTGGTACGATCTGCCAACCCTGGACTGGATCATGGCCGGGGAGTCCGTTTCGGCCAATGTGCTCTCCCAACTCTTCAGCGGGCTGGTGGAACTGAGTCCAGAACTGGACGTCGTGCCCTCGGTGGCGCAGACGTGGGAAGTGTCGGAAGGAGGACGCAAGTATGTCTTCCACCTGCGGAAGGGCGCGCGCTGGAGTGATGGCGTCCCGCTGACGGCGGGAGATTTTGAGTATGCCTGGAAGCGGGTATTGGATCCGGCCACCGGGTCGCCCATTGCCAACGTCCTATACGATATCAAGGGGGCCAGAGCCTTCCACCAGGGCGAGGTGTCTGACCCAGACCAGGTGGGAGTTCAGGCCTTTGACGAACGCACGTTGGTTGTGGAACTGGAGAGACCGACTGGCTACTTCCTGCAACTACTGGTTATCATAGGGCCTGTGCCCCAACATGCGATAGAGGCGCGCGGCGAGGCCTGGGCGGAGGTGGGCAAGATCGTCACCAACGGCCCGTTCCGGCTGGAGGCCTGGCAGCGGGCTGAGTCCATGATCCTGCTGCGCAACCCTGAATACCACGGTCGCTTCACGGGCAACGTGCAGCGGGTGGAACTGTGTCTGCTCCCGGATCCAGCGGCCAAATTGGCGCGGTACGAGGCCGGTGAACTGGACATCTTGGACCTCCAACAACTTCCACCGCTGGAGAGAGACCGTGCCCGGCAACGGCACGCCGGGGAATATATCTCGGCGCCACGATTGGTCACCTTACACGCAGAGTTCAACGTGCGCCAGCCGCCCTTCGACGACCCCCGGGTGCGCCGGGCCTTCGCCCTGACCACTGACCAGGAGACGTTGGCCGAGGTGGTCATGCGGGGCTACGTGGCCCCGGCCACGGGTGGGTTCGTGCCACCGGAGATGCCGGGACACTCACCGGGGATCGGTCTGCCCTACGATCCAGAGCAAGCGCGGCGACTCTTGGCGGAGGCCGGCTATCCAGATGGCCGTGGCTTCCCCGCCGTAGATCTGATGGGGAGCCACGGCTTCCACTTTATAAGAAAGCATCTGCAATCTCAGTGGCAGGAAAGGTTGGGGGTAAGGGTCAGCTGGGAGCTCCTGGAGCAGGCCACTTCTTCCGATAGGTTGAACAGGAGGCCCCCGCACATATTCCTCTGGGGGTGGACGGCCGGTTACCCCGATCCTGACAACTTCTTGCGGGTAAGTACAGCCTGGCGTCTCACTCACTGGCAGAACGAAACCTATGACGGGTTTGTGGAGAGCGCCAGATGTGTCGTGGACGTGGAAGAAAGGATGAGGATGTACCGGCGAGCGGACCGCCTCTTGATTGAAGCGGCGGTCATCGTGCCCCTCGCTTATGGACGGCGGCATATACTGGTGAAGCCGTGGGTCAAGAGGTTCCCGACGTCGGCTATCAGAACGTGGTTCTGGAAGGACGTCATCATTGAGCCGCATTAGTACTT
>JAUWHU010000596.1 GCA_030605705.1 Thermoflexia bacterium
AGAGTCTACTGAAAAAACCAGGAATTTCACCACGGAGCGTAGTGTGGGCAGGTAGTGCCCACAGCACAGAGATTTTAAACTTAGCATTCAGGAAATTAACTTTTTGACAGGCAATGTTAAATATTTTTACACTAAAATTTAATTTTTTCTCAGTGTCCTCTGTGTCTCTGTGGTGAGATAACTTTTTTCAGGGAAGCCAAGCAAGGAAAAGGTATGCTCTCTGGTAACAAAGGTGCAGCGGCCCAACTCCGGCCGGAAAATATCACAAAACGACGGCCAGCGCGGCCTCTCGTGGAGCCGCAACGATGACTTCTCGCCAACGACTGACGCTAGGGCTGTTGACCCTGGCTCTGTTTGCCGTCATAGGGCTGCTGGCCTGGTCCATTTGGACGGCGACTCACAATATCCAGCGGGTATCGCCGCTAGCTACCCCCACCCTCGCCCCCCGCGTCTCCACCGCCATCCCTTCCCCTACGGTGACGCCAACCGCCAGGCCCTTCTTCGATCCCGCCGAGGCCGGCACCATCGCCCGCGAGGTCGGAGAAGCCCGCGAGGTACTCCCCCGCTGGGAAACGCCCCTTACATTGGTGAATACCTACGACTTGAGCGTGATCCTGTACCGGCGCACCCAGTCCCGCCCGCCCTTTCCCCTCTCTGACTGGCGAACGTTAGACGCGCTAGACCTCTGGCCCCATGGTGAGGTCGCCACTGATCCTGTGGCTGAGGCGCGAGATATGGCGGCTCGCTACTTCCCAGAAGAGCAGCAGATCTACCTGCGGCGGGATTGGACATCTACGGCAGATGTAGCCCGCACCCTCGTCGCCTACGGCTATGCGCAAGCTCTGGCCGACCAGTACGGTGAACTCCCTCGCCTGCGCGCGGAACCTGCGTCCTTAGATCGCCGCCTGACGTTGGCGGCTCTGGCCGAAGGCGAGGCGTTCATTACTCTCTGCCGCTATGCCGGCGTCGCGCCCGATTCGCCGGAGGCTACAGCGTTGTTAGACACGCTCGCCGCCGGGACACTTCCGCATTGGAAAATCGAGCATCCCGTGCTGGAGCGGCTCACCCGGCTGCCGCTGGAATTGGGACGCGATTTCGGTAGCGCGCTCTACGAAGAGGAAGGGCTGGACGCCTTGAACGAGGCCCTTCGCCGTCCCCCGCGCGCCACCGCGCAAATCCTGCACCCTCAAAACTACGCCGCCTGGCGCGCTAACACGGCATTTGAGCCTCTGGAAGTGGAACTGGGCCGGGGCTGGGAACTAACGCTCACCGAGACGGTAGGTGAAGCGTTGATGGGTTTCGCCTTCTCCGAGTGGAACCAGGGGCTGATCACCTACACTGTGGCGGGCTGGGATGACGATTTACTCCAGGTCTGGGATGGGCCGGAAGGGGAGCGGGTCGTCCTCTGGCAGACAGCGTGGAAATTGACGCGCCAGGCTGCCGGATACGAGGAACAACTGAGCGGCCTCCTTCCTCGCCGGGTTCACGGCTATGTCCAGAAAGCGTCGTTGCCGGAGGACTTACCCTACGGCGAGTGGTGGACCGGTCGCTGGGGGGCCGCCTTCCTCTACCGGCGCAGCAATCGCGTCTGGCTCATCTGGGGGAATGACGAGGCGTCCGTCGCCGCCGTCGCCGCCGCCGTATCTTCTCAATAAGTAGGGGGAAGCATTTTGTTAGCTGTCATTCTCACCACAGAGGCACAGAGAACACGGAGAAAGAATAAAAAACTCTGTGCCCTCTGTGTCTCTGTGGTAAAAATCCCCCCAGAATATTGAGATGATACCCGCCGCCTTGCCGTGAGAGCATGATGAAACGAGTA
Organism: Thermoflexia bacterium; assembly: GCA_030605705.1. Taxonomy (GTDB): domain Bacteria; phylum Chloroflexota; class Anaerolineae; order B4-G1; family SLSP01; genus JAUWHU01. The sequence goes on from JAUWHU010000596.1 coordinate 1,820, forward strand.
GCCGTATGGAACGCCGTAAAACCCCGCCTGCCCAAAATCGCGCTGGGGCTGCTGGTGGCGGGCGTGGGGCTGGCAGGCTGGACGGCCTGGACGCTGACAGTACGCTATCGCGATGTCCGCTACACCGCACCCGCAGAAGTGCCGCAACGAGCGGTCGCCATTGTCTTCGGAGCGGGTTACTGGCCGGACGGCAGAATCGGTGACGTGCTGCGCGACCGGGTGGATGCGGCCATCGCGCTCTACGAGGCCGGGCGCGTGCAGAAGCTCCTCTTCAGCGGGGATAACCGCTTCTTGGACTACAATGAACCGGGGAAGATGTTAGAATACGCGCTGGCGCAGGGCGTGCCACGGGAGGATATCGTCCTGGATTATGCCGGGCGGCGCACCTACGATACCTGCTATCGCGCCCGCGACATCTTCCAGGTACAAGAAGCCGTGCTCGTCACCCAGCGCTACCACCTGCCCCGCGCCCAATTTATCTGCGAGGGGCTGGGCCTCGACACTGTGGGCTACATCGCTGACCGGACGCCTTACGTTCACATCCGCTGGTACTGGTTCCGCGAGGGGCCGGCCCTGTGGCGTACCTGGTGGGATATCCATCTGGCAAAGCCCCAGCCCGTCCTGGGCGAGCCACTTCCCATTTTCCAGGAACCAGAATGATGATAGTGCCCTTTTCTTGAGCAGAAGGATATGAATTTAGTAGAGTTATCCCTGAATAAAGGGAACCAGAAATTGGACGCGGATTTGATTACACGGATGAGTTTACTGAAAAGACCAAACGCTTCAACGCAGAGGCGCAGAGACGCCAAGAAAATTAAATGGTAGATCAAGACTTGTGGGTCTCTGGGACTTGGCGTGGTGGGCGCCACGCGACGTAAATTTTTCACCACAGACGCAGTGTGGGCAGGCAGTGCCCACAACACAGATTGCACTGATTTTTTATTTTTTCCGTGCTAATTCGTGAAATCCGTGGTTAATTTTGACTCGACCACGCGAATTCCCAAAGAGCCAAATATTGAAGCATCATTCAGGAATCTTTGCGCCTTTGCGTCTCTGCGTTAAAATTAGACCCTTTTTTCAGGGGAGAAAAACATGAATTACAGTGAATCTTCTCCCTATCGCATCGGCCTCACCGGTAACATTGCCACGGGGAAATCCACGGTAGCCCAGATGTTGGTCGCGTTGGGAGCGGAGCGTGTTGACGCCGACCGCGTGGCCCACGAGATCATGGCTCCCGGCGGCGCAGTCCACGATGCCGTGGTCGCAGCCTTCGGCGCGGGCATCCTCGCGCCTGACGGCACGCTTGACCGTCGCGCGTTAGGCGACATCGTCTTCAGCAACCCGGCGGCCCTGGCTCAATTGGAGTCGCTGGTCCATCCCGCAACCATCGCCGAGGTCCAGCGCCGCGTGGACGCCAGCAAGGCCCCCATCATCGTCGTGGAGGCCATCAAACTGCTGGAAAGCGGTATGGCGGCCAGCTACGACGCTATCTGGGTCACAACTTGCCCGCCAGAGGCACAGCTGGCCCGCTTGATGGAACAACGTGGGTTGACTCGTGCGGACGCGCTGCGTCGCATCCAGGCCCAGCCGCCGCAGGCGGAAAAAATCGCCCGCGCGGATGTGGTGATTCACACGGGAGGCGCGTTAGAGGA
>JAUWHU010000449.1 GCA_030605705.1 Thermoflexia bacterium
AGGAGATTGGCCGGACGGTGAACTACACCCTTTTCGAGGTCAAGGAATGGCAGGAGCGAGTGACTCAGGCACATTCCTTTGTCACAGATGTTCTGACCCACGAGAAGGTCTTCCTGATTGGAGATGAAGATGAGTTATCAATCCTTGGAACGGGCGGGACTGATTGAACCCTACCGGGTTTCCCAGACAGAGATCAAGGGCCTTTTGGAAGTCGCCCGCCGGGATGTGAAGACAGCCCGGGAGCTCACGAACATTGACCTGGATTGGGCTCTGATCGTGGCTTACAACGGTGCTCTGCAGGCTGGTTTGGCGCTGATGTACGCCAAGGGGTACCGGCCCAGAGGTCCTGACCGGCACAAAACCGTGATCCGCTTTCTCCGGTCAACCCTTGATCCATTGTTCAAGCCAAAACTGAACCGGCTCGACCGGGTACGAAAGAAACGCCACCAGGCCGTCTATCGCATGGCGGGAGCCGTTTCTGAGCGTGAAGCAAAGGGGACCATCGAATTTGCCGAGGAATTTGTGGCCCTGCTTGCCGATCTTATCTGAGTGGAAGCCAGCGGCGGCGGCTGATTCAGGGCCGCAGGCCCTTTCCTCTCGTAGCCCGCTGGTTCACCGTCGGGCTCTGGTGGCGTTTGATTTTGAGGGATACATGTTTATAATCAAGCGTGTTGAGAAACCCAAAGAGGACTCCGGTAGAAGATAACTGCCGAGTATCAGAGTGGAGGCAGATGAAATGGAGAGCGGCGTTGAAATGCAGGTAGAGCAAATCTTTTTAGCACTTCCCCGCGAGGAGAGAGAGGCCATCATCAGCCAGGGGGCGGTCCTTAGATTGTCTGACTTGAGGAAGCGATTCTTCCTGGCCCAGAGCAAGGTGCGGTTTTTTGAGGAGCAATACGGAACACATCTGACTCAACTGGACGCCGCAGGTCTCCCCGACGATGCCGGCTACGAGATGCACGAGGATTATATTATGTGGCATCATTGGGCCGAGGTTGTCGAGAAGCTTAAGGCGGATATTGTCTCTCTGGAGAAGATAGCACAGCAAGGTCTTTATCTGGGAGAACTATCCTATGCTGGCTACTGAGAGACTGCTGGAGATTGGGGAAACATGCGGTGAGAAAGTGCAGAGTATCGTTCCCCTGGAGCTTGATGGAGAGACCCTCCGACTAATTCTCTATCTAAAAGATGGTGCGAACCTGCGTGTTACCGAACAGTGGCAGGGAAAGACGCTTCTGCGTTACAGTTACTATTGGCTCACCTCTGCGAACGAATTAAAGATAGGTTGGGATAACGCTCCTCACCATGCGCGCTTGAAGAATTTTCCCCACCACAAACACGTTGGGCGGCCGGAAAACCGTCAACCAGCATTTGAAACCTGTTTGGAAGAGGTGCTGGCGGTTATACTCTGTGGGCACTAAACGTATTTTTGACTTAATCGCCAGCCTGGACGAACTGCCAGAACTGTTCAACGTGTCCACGGTCAGATTCACCTGAAAGAGAGAGCACCGTGATGGAAAGAGAGAGACATCCCCGTTGTCTGGCTAACTTGCCTGATTACGCTGAGCGTTGTTTGCAAGCCCTGGTCTCCGAGGGGCTGGCTGGAACGATCTCGCTGGGCGGCGCTTTGGGCTTGTTGCATTACCTTGACTACCGCCAGACTCACGACGTGGACGCCTGGTGGAGCACATCGGTCACGGCCGCAGAGCGCCAGCGGGTGATGGCGGCGCTCACGTCCGCACTGTCCCCCTTGGGGCCGGTGAAGACGCGCCGCTGGGGGGACGTGGTCAGCATTGAATTACAGCGTGAGGGGCGGACAGTGTTTAGCTTTCAGATCGCCCGGCGTTCGGCGCAACTGGAACCTTCGGCGCCAGCCCCCTGGATCGAGGTGCCCCTGGACAGTTTTGTGGACTTGCTGGCGAGCAAGATGACCGCCTTGGTGGAGCGGGGAGCGCCGCGAGATTTTCGCGATGTGTACGCCCTCTGTCAGGCAGAATTAACTACACCTCAGGAGTGTTGGGCTTTGTGGCGCCGCCGGCAACGGTTGGCTCATAGTGACACCGACATGCACCGTGCCCGGTTAGCCGTAGAGACCCACCTGGCACGTATCGCTCAACATCGTCCTCTGGATCAGATCGCCGCTCGTCAGCAACGGGTCGAGGCCGAGCAGACGCGACGCTGGTTCAAAAAAGAATTTTTGGAGGGCTCCGAGACCGATGACGAATCCCTGGATTGACAGTACGCTTTATCCTGACGTGATTCCCCCGACAGAGTTGCGTGGGTTGGCCGAGCGGGTGGATTTTCTGGCTCGGTTGTGTGCGGCGTGGGATTTTGGGCTGCTGCCCAGCGAAGAGACGGTGGCCGAGATTCGCAAACCCGGCTGGCGGGAGACTGTGGATGCCTGCCGGCTGTTGACCTCGCCCACGTACCACCTGCTGCGTGAGTGGCACGGATTACTTCACCTGCCCTACCTGGGGCAACGACTGGCCTACATCGCCGACGATCCTAATCTGGAGCATGTCTGATGGGTACGCGTCTGCCGTTGCGGAACAGACTGTCGCCGCGACGCAGTGAGACGCTCAAGGCAGTGCGCGATTAGTAGTGTCGTAGCCGCGATTTCCATAGCGCGCCGAGCCGCTCCTCACTCCTCACTCCCTAGTCGACTCCAACTTTCAACCTGTAACTTTCCAACTTGTAACGGGTGCGTTTCACGCCCGCGCGGGGCTTGTCTCTTTATCTCCATGTCCATCACTTGATTCCAGCGGCCAGATGGAGTAT
>JAUWHU010000480.1 GCA_030605705.1 Thermoflexia bacterium
GCCCCCGGGTTCACGTAACGGGCGCGTCCTGTGATGTCCGAGGCCGGATGGTGATGTCCGTAAAAAACCAAATCCGACGTGTGCCCGTCAAACATCCGGTCAAGGTCGGCGGGAGTTGGCTCCCGGACGACAGGCACGAAAGTCCAATCTGTCCCCTCCAGCCCGTAGTGGATGAACGTCACCCGCAGGCCATCGAACGACGTGCGGAGGCAGTAAGGCCAGCCCGCCACCACGGGCCGCAGGGCCGGTTCCAACACCGAATGGACCCAATGGTTGTGCTCGAAGGCCATTTCGCTCACCCCAGGTGGCGGCTGCTGCGGAAGCCCCTCTGCGAACCGGGCCTCGTGGTTCCCCATGAGCATGACTATCCGGGGCGTGTTCAACAGCACATCGAGGGCCTCCGCCGGATAAGGGCCTATCCCGATGGCATCGCCGGTATGGTAGATGACATCGTATCCCTCGCGCCGGATCACACAGAGCGCGGCGCGCAGCGCGGGAAGATTCCCATGTACGTCGGTCACAATCACGATTTTCAAAGAAAATTTACTCCGTAGGGGCGACCGTTGGGGCGACCCTCTGTGGTCGCCCGCTTGACTCTTTATTGAGAAGATACGATTTCATGGATAAATAAAAACTGCTAAAAATCCGTGTCCCAAACTTAGCGTCTTTGCGACTTGGCGACTTTGCGTTAAAAAACGATATCTCAAGCCTCAAACCGGCCCGCCAAAGCGCCCGATCCCCCATCCCAGATAAGCGACGCCGGCGGTGACGAGAAACAAAATACAGCCGGCGAGCAACCAGTAGTCCGCTGCCCCCAATTTCGACTCGTGCAAATACGTGCGCTCCGGGCTGCCGGAGAAAGCCTTCGACTGCAACACCACCTCCAGCTGCTGCGATTTGACCAGCGCGCCCAAGATCAACGGGACAGCCACCTTAGCGTAGACGCTCACGCGCCGGAAAAGCCCCAGTTCCTCCCACGCCAGCCCCCGGAGCCGCTGCGCCTCGATGATCGCCTGGAGCTCTCCAAAGAACAAGGGAAAGAACCGCAGCGTGGAGGAGAAAATGAAGGCCATCTTGTAAGGGATGTGCGCCCGCACCATCCCGACAGTCATGACATTGACGTCGGTGGTGAAAACGCCCAGCGGAACCACTAACGTCAACGTCAGCGTTTTGAAAACGATGTTCAGCGCGTACCACACCCCTTCGATGGACATCTCGCCCCCGCCGATCAATGCCCAGCTCGCGGGGAAGGTGAACAACGGCGTCAGGGTCGCCTGTCCCGTGCGCGCCGCGATCAACGGGCCGCCGAAAAACCCCTGGGTCACGATCAGCAAGAGGTAAAAAGGGAGCAGCAAGGTGCAGACGAAGCGCAGATACCCCCACTTGATGCCCGCCGCTAAACACGCCGCCACGGTCGCCAGGGCCAGTAGCCCGTTCAACAGTGGGCTTTCCCAGACGAACGCCACCGCCGTCACGACGACCATCATGCAGAGCTTGGAACGAACGTCCAGGCGAGTGAAAAACGAGTCGCGCGTCACGCTCTGAAAAATCATCGCGTTCATGCGCCCGCGCCTCCGGGAACGCGCGTCAGGCAGCCCGCCACTTCCGCCGGCGTGAGCAAGGGAAACTCCCCCGGAAGTTCCCGGGCCAGCAACACCGCCTGGGGCGGCACGAGATACGTCGAACGCAGCAGCGCGACCCGGTGGTAAGCCTCCCTGAGCGGCGCGTCAAGCAGCAAGGTTCCCTTCCCCATCACGATCACGCGCTCGGCGTACTCCGGCATGAGATAGAGCTGATGCGTGATCACGATCAGGGTCTTGCCCAGCTCGTGCAACCGCTTGCTGACGTCGAGGATGGCCCGCGCACCGCAGGCATCCTGTCCCGTCGTCGGCTCGTCGAAGATAATGACCTCCGGCCGCATCGCCAGCACCGCCGCGATGACCACGCGGGCGCGCTCGCCCCTGGGCAACGACAGGGGATGCGCCTCTCGCCGCGCCAGCAGCCCCAGCGACTCCAGACTCTCCCGCGTCCGCGCCGCTGCCTCCTCCGGGGAATATCCCAGGTTCCGCAGCGCGAAAGCGACCTCATCCCACACCGTGGCGTTGAAAAGCTGCTGATCCGGGTTCTGGGCCACGTAACCGATACGCCGGGCCAGCTCGCTCACGCGGCAGGTACGGGTATCGCTGCCCGCCACCCGCACGCTCCCCGAAGTCGGCTCCAGGAGCCGCAAAAAATGCTTCACCAACGTACTCTTGCCGGCGCCATTTTGCCCGATCACCAGGACGTACTCGCCCTGCCGGATATCTAAAGAGATGTCGCGCAACGCGAGAGTTCCATCACCGTACCTGTAGGTTAAATTTTGGATGGAGAGCAACGGCGGCCCCTCGCCGGCCGGAGAAAGGGGCGGCCTCGCCGGCGGATTGACACCGGAGGTAGTGACCAGCCGGCGCAACGCGGTTTTCCCCTCCTCCAAACGCACGGGAACCCGAGGGGGTTCCGCGCCGGTTTGCCCAATCAGGTAGAAGGTGGCGGCGACCTGCGGGGGCCGTAGGTGATGGGCGCGTAGCAGCTCGACTTGAGCGTAAATCTCATCCGGCGTACCAATCGCCGCCAGCGCCCCGGCAGAGAGCAGCGCGATGCGGTCGGCAAACTCCGCCAGCTCCTCCGAGGCGTGACCGGCCATCACGATCGTCATGCCCAACGCGCGGTTGAGCTCACGGACGGTGGCGAAGACTTCTTGCGCGCCGACGGGGTCCAGCTGCGAGGTCGCTTCATCCAACACCAACAACTCCGGCTGCAGCGCCAACGCCGCAGCGATGGCTAAGCGCTGTTTCTGTCCGCCCGATAATTCGTGGGGATGCCGGTGCTCCATCCCCTCCAGGCGCACCGCCTCCAAAACCCACGAGATCCGCGCCCGAATTTCCTCGCGCGGCACGGAGAGATTCTCCAGGGCAAAGGCGATCTCGTTCTCGACAGAAGTGGCGGTGAGCTGCGTTTCGGGGTCCTCGAAAACCATACCGACGTGTCGCGCGAGCGCGCTGATGGGGTGTTCCAACGTGTCCAGCCCGGCGACGGTGGCCCGCCCGAAGAACCGCCCGCCGTAGAACTGCGGCACGATCCCGTTGAACGTCAGGCACAGCGTCGTCTTCCCCGCGCCGGTGGGACCGATCAGCCCCAGGAATTCGCCCGGCCGCACCTCTAACGAGATGTCCTTGAGCGCCGGCGCGCCGGCGTTTGGGTAGAGATAAGACACCTGCTCCAGTCGCGCGACGGGGATAGTTTCCTCAGTAAAGGGCATGGGTGGGCTTGACCATGCCGGTGGCGCGCAGACCGGCGATCACGCCGGCGCCGATGACAGCGCCAACTAAGCAGCGAACGAGGTGTTCCAGCAGGGCCAAGGGGGCCATCGCTTTCCAGACCTCGTTGGGCCAGTTGATAAGGAGGTAAACTGCCAGCGAAGCGGTCAGGTGCGAGAGTCCCGCCGCGATCCACGTGCCCAAGAAAAGCCCGGCAGCGACTCGCCGCGTTTCCGCATGTTCGAGCCAGCCGGCGGCCAGCCCACGGGTCGGCAGCACGAACAACAGCCAGGCCGACCAATCAATGAACGAGCCGGCCAACACCGCGCCGATTCCAGCTCCATTTTGGAGAACCGCCCGCCCGGCGTAGAGGAGATAAACCAAGAGAAAGACGACGGAGAGCGGCAGCCACCAGCGGCTGCGCGGCCCGCGCCGCGCCATCGCGCCGGCGACCAACCCACCGGCGAGCGCGCCTAAAATCGTCGCCACAGGGAAGGTGGACGTATGCGGGGCTAAGAAAACCCCGATCAGCGCGCCGGTACCATCGGCGACCGCGCCGGCCACCGGGCCGAGGAGCCACCCCACCAGGGGATAGATTCCCTGGCTCAACGGGAAACTCTTGCCGGAGCCGAGCACCACCGACAGCGGCACAAAAGCGAGCACCGCCACTGCCGCTGCCAACGTCACGATGTAAGTGAGCGGCGCGCCATCGAGGGAGACACCGCTTGAACGTTTGACCTCTCGTTCTTCACCCAAAGGAAATTCCGGCATTGTTTATCCTTTTCAAACTTGCAAATGGCGAATGGCAAATGGCAAATGCTGGGCCACAATCAGCCTACGAGCGATGGCTCTTCTTAGTATTTTATCAATGGAATTCTTGTACATTGAGCAAGAATATTCTGCCACGAATTTCACGAATTAACACGAAAAAGAGAAAAAATTAGTGAAATTGTGCGCAGTGTGAGCAGGCAATGCTCACGAATTCGTGGCAAAAAGCCTTTTGGTTCTGGCTTGTCCAGGTTAGG
>JAUWHU010000350.1 GCA_030605705.1 Thermoflexia bacterium
GAGTACCTCTATTTAGATACGGGCGTGCTCTACCGCGCCGTGACCTGGGCAGCCCTGCAACGCTCTCTCCCCATCGAGGACGAGGCCGCCGTGACCGCGCTGGCCGAGGAACTCCCCATCGAAGTGCTGCCCGCCACCGCAGAGGATGGACGGCAGTACACAGTGCGCGTCGGCGGGGAGGATGTCACCTGGGCCATTCGCAGCCCGGCAGTGGATCGGGCCGTCTCCCCCGTTTCTGCCTACCCCGGCGTGCGCGCCGCGCTCACCCGGCAGATGCGGGAGATCGGCGCGCGCGGGAACGTGGTGATGGTGGGACGGGACATCGGGACCGTCGTGCTCCCCGACGCGGATTTGAAGCTCTACGTCGTCGCTGCGGCGGAGGAGCGCGCCCATCGCCGGCTGTTAGATCGCCAGGCGCAGGGCAAGACGCTCGCCTATGAGGAAGTGCTCACCGGCATCCGTCGCCGCGACAAGATTGACAGCAGCCGGGAGGCCGCACCGTTGCGGGCTGCCGAGGACGCCATCATCTTCGATAACACAGAACTTTCCATCGAGCAGATGTTTTGTGAGATAGATCGTCTTGTGGGCGCGCGTGATGGAGAATAAAGAATGGAGAGTGGAGATAGAGAGGGGAGATAGAGAATGGAGAATGGAGAGTGGAGATAGAGATAGAGAGGGGAGAATAGAGAAGGGTGATCAGTCAGCAGGTTATTTGCGGAGCAGTCGCTGAAACGCTGAGACGCTGAGACGCTGAGACGCAACCAGTCACCAATCCCTAATCACCATTTACAAGGAGACCGCGCATGACTTCAAGTTTTTACGATGTGACGATCATCGGCGGCGGGCCGGGCGGTTACGTGGCCGCCATCCGCGCCGCTCAATTGGGAATGAAAGTCGCTCTCGTCGAACGCGAGCATTTGGGTGGCGTATGTTTGAACTGGGGCTGTATCCCCACAAAGGCCCTGCTGCGCAACGCCGAGATCGCCCGCACGCTACGGAAAGGCGGACGGGAGTTCGGTTTCAGCATGGAGAATCTCACCCTGGATTACGCCGCCGCCGTGGCCCGCAGTCGCAAGATCGCCGCCCGGCTGGTCAAGGGCGTGGAGCTCCTGATGCGGAAGAATTCCATTGATGTGCTCTGGGGGCAAGGCCGGGTCATCTCGCCGACCGAGGTCGAGGTCGCGCTGAACGCCGGCGGGACCCAAACGCTGGGGAGCAAGGCCATCATCCTGGCGACCGGCTCCCGCGCCCTCACTTTTCCCAACATGCAGCCGGATGGCGAGCGTATCTTGACCGCCCGCCACGCCCTGGAGCGCCGGGAAGCGCCGGCCTCCGCCGTCATCATCGGTGCAGGGCCGATTGGGCTGGAGTTCGCCACTATTTGGAGCGCGTACGGGGCCGCCGTCACCGTCGTCGAAATGCAGGAACACATCCTGCCGGCAGAGGACGCGGAGGCCGCGCAGGTATTGGCGCGCGCGCTCCGTAAGCAGAAGATCAAGACACTCACCTCCACCCGCGTGGAAGGCATCGAAGCCGGCGAGCAGGGCGTGCGGGTCCGTGTCAGCGGCCCTCGGGGCGAGCAGGTGCTGGAGGCGGAACTGGCCCTGGTCGCTACCGGCGTCCGTCCCAATAGCGAGTTACTGGGATTGGAGGCCGTCGGCGTGGAAACGACGCGCGGCTGGGTGCAGGTAGATGATTTCATGCGCACCTCCGTGCCTTCAATCTACGCTATCGGCGACCTCAACGGGCGGCTGCCGCTGGCGCACGTCGCCTCGGCTCAGGGTATCTTGGCCGTGGAGACGTTAGCCGGGCGCGAGACGGTTCCCTTCGACGGTAACGCCATCCCACGCGGGACTTACACCACGCCGCAGGTCGCCTCCTTCGGCCTCTCAGAAGCGCAGGCGCAGGCACAAGGGCTGCAGGTGCGCGTGGGCCGGGCCGCTTTCCTCGCCAACGGCAAGGCGTTAGGCGCGGGCGAAAATCAGGGCTTCGTCAAGATCGTCGCCGAGGAGGAAAGCCACGAGATTTTAGGCGCGGTCATCGTCGGGCCAGAGGCGACGGAATTGCTGCCGGAACTGATCTTAGCACGCGCGGCGGAGCTCACCCCCGACGAGATCGCCCGCACCGTCCACGCGCATCCCACGCTCAATGAGGTGGTGATGGAGGCTGCGCACGGCGTCTTCGGCAAAGCGATTCACGGGGGCTGAGAACAGGAAATTCACCACAGAGAACACAGAGAAAACCTTAAAAACTCTGTGTTATGGGCACTGCCTGCCCACACCTACGGTGGGCACTGCCTGCCCACACCTGCGGCCTGTGGTTAGATGACCTTTTTTCAGGAGACTCGTAGTTTACTGAGCAACATCCGACGCGCCGGTATCTTCGTCAGCAGGGGAATCCTTCCCTTTTCAAGCCCTCCTGGAAAGAGAGTTTTTGTAGCAGATCGAAAGTCAAAGACGCCGGGTGAACCACAGGGAGCGTTTAAGGGCTTGTATCCACCACAAGATGGGGTTGATGATTTGTCCAAACCGCACAGCGGCTCTCTCCGCAGCCTTAGAGGGCCTCAGAA